>CBDTVA010000086.1:0-9287 GCA_965363935.1 uncultured Gammaproteobacteria bacterium
TTAAAAAATTCCACTCAAATGGATCTGCATATTCAAAAGTCTGTTATGGATGAGGTTCCTGAAGTCATTCGCATGGTCGGTCGGGTCGGTTCTGATGAAATTGGCATGGATCCGATGGGATTAAATGACACCGATGTGTTCCTGATGCTTAAACCCAAGTCGGAATGGCGTATGCAAAACAAAGAAGAGCTTATTGCCGCTATACGGCAGGTTTTGGAATCTCAATTCCCCGGCATCAATTATGCTTTTACTCAGCCAATCCAGATGCGTGTTGACGAAATGCTCACTGGTGCCCGGGGTGATGTTGCCATTAAAATATTTGGCGACAACGCCGATGAACTGAATCTGGTTGCCAAAGAGATGGTTACAATGGTCAGGACTATACCCGGTGCAGAAGATGTCAATACCCAGATGAATGAAGGTTTGCGTTATCTGCAACTGAAAGTAAACCGTGATATGGCCGGCCGACTGGGATTAACGGTTGATCAGGTGGAGGCTATGCTGCGGGTACAAATCAATGGCCTGGAGACCGGTATTATCTATGATGGCATCCGGCGTATTCCACTCATGATACGCGCTCCTGAGTCCTATAAGGCGTCAACCTTTGAAATGCTGCAACAACCCATTACGGTCTCTACACCGCAGGGTATGAAAACAGTTATGTTAAGTCAATTAGTGGATGCCAACTCAACGGAAGGGCCGGTTTCTATTAAAAGAGAACAAAGCAAACGTTTCTCTGTTGTGGTTGCCAATGTCACGGGCCGTGATCTGGTCAGCTTCGTCGAAGAAGCCAGGCAAAAAGCTAAATCACTGACCATCCCTGCCGGTTACTATTTTGAATGGGGCGGTAAATTTGAAAACCAGCAAAGAGCAGCGCAAAAACTGTCTATTGTAGTACCAGTCGCTTTAGTACTCATTTTCCTTATCCTTTTCAGTACCTTTAGCTCTATTACTCAGGCTCTGATGGTGCTGGTGAATGTGCCCTTTGCTTTAATTGGCGGTATCATCGCCTTATGGTTAACAGGAGAATATCTGTCCGTCCCGGCTTCTGTGGGCTTTATTGCCCTGTTAGGTATTGCGGTGCTCAATGGGGTCGTCATGATAACCTATTTCAATCAATTATTGGCTAAAGGCCTTTCCCTTGAAAAAGTTGTCCTGGAAGGTGCTTTAAGAAGACTCAGACCAGTTTTAATGACCGCATCAATTGCCGCTTTAGGTCTGGTGCCTCTGGTCTTTGCTACTGGACCGGGCTCAGAAATTCAAAGACCTCTGGCTATCGTGGTGATTGGCGGATTAATCAGTTCTACACTGTTAACTTTGCTTATTTTACCGATTATCTTTAAACGCTTTGGTAAACATTCCTAAAGGAGAGCACTCATGCAGATGTGTATTTTAAAATTAATTTTTAATGATGACCTTTATGATGAAATTACCGATAGCCTGCTGGCTTTCCCACAAAGGGAACTGGAGTTTATGGGTTTCTCAGTGCAGGCTCATACTCAGTCTCTGGAAGATATCAGGGAGCAGGTTTCAGGCTTTAAACAAAAAATGGTCATTGAGATCAACACCGATAAAAATGAAGCCGCAAAGATTTATCATTATCTCAAGGAAACCCTGTCAGAAGCCAGTTTTGAAGGTCAGTTATTTCCCCTGTTAAATTTAGATACTCAAAGCTACTGAAATACTTGAGGGTATACTTGAGCACCTTAAATTAATACCCGATCCAAGTTGAAAAAAATGCTTTAATCTCCTATGCTTACACAAGTCCTATAGGAGATTAAATCATGACTGATGCAACACAAAAGCCAGCAAACCCATCTTCTCGCAAAAAGAGCGGAAACAGCGGCAATGAGTTATCACAGGGCGTCTCAGGTGTGGAGAATGTTGACAAGATCCGTGATATTCTTTTTGGCAGTCAAATGCGGGATTATGAACGCAAGTTCTCCCGACTGGAAGAACGCATCATGAAAGAGGTCACCCGGTTACGTGAAGAGTCTTCCAGGCGCTTTGACGATCTGGAGGGCTATCTAAACAAAGAAGTGGAATCTCTAAGTACCCGGCTTAAAAATGAACAGAACAACCGCACTGAAGCGGAAAAGGATCTGGCCGATGATCTGATCAAAACCGCTAAACTTCTGGAAAAGAAACTTGCCGAAATGGGTGATCAGTTTGACAGCACTACCAGAGAATTACGCCAGCAACTCCTGGATCAGTCAAAAACGCTGTCCCTGGAAATAGGCAGAAAATATGATGAAACCAGTGTTGCCCTTGAGCGTTCAGCCGAAGAGTTACGCGATGAGAAGGTGGATCGCTCCGCACTCTCCGGTCTTCTGACTGAGCTGGCGCTGCGGCTCTCCGACGACCCGATGCAGAATCTGGGACTGGATGGAGAGTCTTTCGAGCTTGAATAATCCCAATCTGGCCAATGACATAGAGGAAGTAGACAATTCTGACTCCGCAATGGATGACGGACTTGCTGAACTGCGTCATTTACTGCTTCAGCCCGAGCAAGAGCGATTGCAGGAACTCGGTGAGCGACTGGAAGATCCCAACCTGCATGCTCAGGATGTCAGCCAGGTACTGCCCGAGGCCATGCTGCTCAGTGCAAAACAGGGTAATAAACTTTCCGCTGCATTAACACCTACTATCGAAAAGATCATTCAACTCTCCATAAAACGCGATATTCATAGCTTTGCTGATGTCCTGTTCCCGGTTATCGGTCCTGCAATCCGCAAGGCGATCTCTGAGGCACTGAAGCAGATGGTACAGTCACTCAACCAGACGCTTGACCGGAGCTTTTCCTGGCAGGGTATGAAGTGGCGACTGGAATCTATGCGCAGCGGCAAGCCCTTTGCGGAAATTGTTTTACTCAACAGTATGCTCTACCGGGTGGAACAGGTCTTTCTCATCCACGCACAAAGTGGTCTGTTGCTACAGCATGTAGCGGCTGATTCCGAAGCCTTCCAGGATGCCGATCTGGTCTCCGCTATGTTAACGGCAATTCAGGACTTTATCCGGGATTCTTTCGACATGGAAGACGGTAATGAGCTGAACACGATACAGATGGGGGATTTCACAATCTGGCTGGTGCAGGGTCCGCAGGCAGTTATTGCCGCCGCCATCCGTGGTAATGCACCGGAAGATCTGCGTCTGGTCTTTAATAATGCCCTGGAATTGATCCATCTTGAACAGGCTGAAGCACTGCAGGAATTTAACGGCGATGCCAGCCTCATAGAGGCTGCGCGCCCCCATCTGGAATACTGCCTGCAAACCCGCTGCAAGGAAAAATCAGGTAAATTCTCACCCCTGATGGCACTATTACTATTGACGACTCTTATTGTGCTTGGGCTATGGCTGTTCAACTCTGTTCGCGAGCAACTGCGCTGGAACGATTATGTGCAGCAACTCAAGGCTGAACCCGGTATTATCGTGACCGACATCGCCAGACAGGGCGGTGTCTATCGGGTTGCCGGCCTGCGTGATCCTCTGGCCAGGGAAGCGACAGAAATCCTCGCCGGCCATGAGATAGAATTCAGTCAGGTCAAACACAACTTCCAGCCTTACCAGGCGCTGTCTAAAGAACTTGTACTGGCTCGGGCACAGAGGATATTAGCGCCACCTGCAACAGTGATGTTAAGTTTTAACAACGGCGTACTAACAGCTCGTGGCTTAGCCTCACCCCAATGGATCACTGACACCCGCCTGCTGGCACGTGTTTTACCGGGTGTGCTGAAATTTGATGCCTCGGAAGTCAATTCTGCAATAGATCTTTCTCCCCTTGCTGCTCCAGAGACTGTTTCACTGTCCTTGCGCAACGGATCACTGACCGCCAGCGGCAGTGCACCCTATGTCTGGATCACTACGGCCCGGAATAAGGCACTGCAGCTTCCAGGAATAGCGCATTACGATGACAGCAATATCATTATTGAACCTGACCTTTCCAGTCTTAAGGCTCCTGACAGCGTCAAGCTGAATTTCCATAATGGCACCTTGAATGCCAGCGGCAATGCACCCCATGCCTGGATCGTAGACAGCAGAAAAAAGGCACAACAAATTCCCGGGATCAGCCAGTACAATGACAGTGATTTACAGGATCTGGATCTGGCTCAATTACAATCGCTGAAACTGCAACTTGAACAGGTAGTAATTCTTTTCGGCGTCGATGCGGCCGCCGCTCAGCAGGAAAATCAACCAAACGGTCTTATACAACTACCGGCCCAGATGAAGCGACTGCTGCAAATAGCTCAATTACTAAAGCGAACTACCCGGATTCTGATTATCGGCCATTCCGACTCATCCGGCAGACCACATCGTAATCTGGAGCTCAGCCGTGGGCGTGCCGAGTATGTCCACTACTATCTCGTCTCTAACGGCATCAGCTCGGATTATCTGCTAATGAGAGGTGCAGGCACGAATGAACCCGTAACAGATGAAGACTCGGAACAGGGTAAGAGAATGAATCGCAGCGTCACTTTTAAAATACACTTAACAGACACAACAGGCAGTATACCATGATACATAAAAAGGTTGGTTTGCTTGGCGCCTTTGCAGTGGGTAAGACTTCCCTGGTGCAGCGCTTTGTCAGGGGTCTCTTCAGCGATAAATACCTGACCACACTGGGCGTCAAGATCGATAAGAAAAGCCTGCTGGTCAATAATCAGGATGTTGAACTCATCGTCTGGGATCTGGCCGGTGAAGATGAATTCATGAAGGTTCGCCTTTCCTATCTGCGCGGAGCCTCCGGTATTTTTCTGGTGGTGGATGGTACCCGCGGAGAAACTCTCGATACTGCACTGACCCTGCAAAAAAAGGTGGAGGATGAAATTGGCAGGATACCCTTCGCGCTATTAATTAATAAAGCCGATCTTGCCAGCGAGTGGGATATTGACAAAACCAGGATTGACCGGCTTGCACAACGTGGCTGGACTGTGCTGGAGACCAGCGCAAAGACCGGCCAGGGCGTTGAAGAAGCCTTTCAACTGTTAACGGCAGAGATATTGGAGGGCTAAGTTATCAATTCACTACCAAAATTCGTCTCCGATACTGTCCTGCAATTGACTCTGGAGTATACGCCCGTTGCCTACCTGATGATTGGCAAAGACGGTCTGCTCAAGGATCTGGGTGGTGAGTTAAGCGTATTTCGTTTAGAACAACTTATGCTGGGCAATCCACTACAGGATCAGGTTTTATTTATCGAAGGCATGCTGCCTCTTAAGGATGAGCCATTGATGCTTCCCGCAGTGGAATTGTGGCCGGAGCACTATGCTGACATTCATTTGATTCCATCCCGCTGCGCAGACTGGATTATTCTGTTTGACCGCAGTCAGGCGATCCACTGGCGCGGCCAGGCACAGCAAAAGTCCAATGAACTGAATCTGCTACGTCAGAAACTGGCCAAATTGGAGACACATATAATCCAGGCAAGCGTTATGAATTATCCGCAGGGACTGGAATACTGCAATGCCTTGAATATGCTACCCATGGAACCTCTGCAAGACGGCAGCTTCCAATTGCTGGGGCCAATACCTATCTGTTTTCAGTCAGTCTATCCAGAGGCTTTTCATCAGCACAAGGCCTTACAACCGCATGTTAAATTTCCGTTTATCGACAACTTCCTGATCGAGGCCAGAGAAGTCTGGAACAAGGATAACCAGCGCAGAAAATCAGGCCCCTGGGTGGAAACCGATGAACAGGGCAAAGAGTATGCACTGGAGGCAACAGCCGCATCCTGGAATGAAAAAAAAATTCTCATAATAGAAATGCTTGGCGATAGCTATGACGATCAGCACAGCTACCTGCAAATGGGGCGTGAAAATGCCCTGGCCAGACAACACCTGGAAAAAGAGGTACGAAAGCGCACTGCTGACATCCGTGCCAGGGAAGAGGAGATAGCTTTGCGCCTGGTTTGGGCAGCCGAATCCAGGGACGACGGCGAAACCGGTGCTCATATCCGTCGCATCGGTCTTTATTGTGAAGTCATGGCAGAGGCAATCGGCTGGGAACGCAATAAAATTGATGAGATCCGCATCGCAGCCACCATGCACGATATCGGCAAAATAGGCATCCCGGACAGCGTATTACGCAAACCCGGTGCTTTGACATATGATGAATATGAAATTATGAAAACCCATCCAATAATAGGCGGTAGAATCCTTTCTGGCTCCGAAACCAGTCTATTGCAGATGGCGAAAGATATTGCCCTGAACCATCATGAAAAATGGGATGGTAGCGGTTATCCCAATGGACTCGTGGGCGAAGAGATTCCCATAAGCGCCAGGATGGTGGCTATCGCAGATGTGTTTGACGCCCTGGTACAGGATCGTGTCTACAAGTGTGCATTGAGCATTGAAAAATCCATTAATATCATGAAAAAATCCAGAGGGACACATTTTGATCCCGATCTATTTGATCTGTTTATAAACCTGTTAGAGAAATTTAAGAATATCGCGGCTGAACACTCAGCACCTCTATTTGAAGGTTTCCGTGGCAACCCTGGCCCTCGTTTATAACGAGTCGCTTACCTGCAGTTTCAGCCAATAGGGCAGCCGAAAAAATAAATGTAAATTAATTTTTGCGACTGCCCTTAGCTTATTGAGGATTCAATTTGGCCAGTTCCTGTAATATATCTTCTACCAGTAGAACGCCTTTTTCGTCCATATTTGTTGTCAGTGTTTTTAAATCCCTCTCACCATTGATCATGGGTCTTATCATGGCACCCAAATAGCGCATGGATCCTGGCGCAGCAACCATTTGTTCTGCCATATCGCCTAAAATTGACAGGACTTTAGCATCGCCTTTTGATGCGGCATCAATCATTGCTGCCAGGCCGGGAGCCGCAAACCTGGTTTCTTCTGTTTCAACTGCTTTGGGAAGCTGAGTTGGATCTTGCAAGCCAACTAATATAGCCAGAACAATTGCAGCATCCTCTTCATCCAGACCCACTAATAAATTTGTTGTGCGAGATCCTGCGAGAATTTTTCGCACCCGATTCATTAGATCCACCCAGCCATTATCTTCTGATGATTTTAGTAATGATTCCAGTTGAGGTATTAACATTGGGTTATAACAGGCCATCACCACGCTATTAATCAGTTGTGCATGTACCTGTGCGATTTGTTTGGTTTTTTCCGGTAATTTGGCCATAATAAAATTTTCTGCTGTATTTGAAGTTAACCTTAATGAAAGCGCTTTTTCTCTGACCAGAATATGCTATTGGTTCGAATATTCATAAGCTTGAGTGAAAATTGCCTGTAACTCTCAGAGCAGTTATTTGTCTGCTGCTTTATCTCATCAAATGAACCGGATAATTGAAAAGTGCCGGATTCAGCAGATTCAGGATTTGAGTCATTGATGATAAATTTACTTGAACGAAGCAGCCGGTTTTTAATTGCCCTGTTAACCGCTGCCATATCAATGCTTTCATTGCTGTTGTTACTCACGGGATAAAGATATAATTCCATTCTTCCGACCGCCGTTTCTTTTTGCACCTTCTTATCCTGTATCAGTGAATCAACCATCATATTAGCGTAAAGTAAGTAATCACTATCTGCTGATGCAATGCTTTGTGAAGTTTCAGCACATGATATGCTTTCAGAAACCACGGGCAGATGAGTTTGACAAGCACTTATAAATAATACCATCAGCGTTAATAAAATGAATTTCTTTAACATATCCACCTCCAGCAATAATCTTTGTTTCTATTATCCTAACCCAGACGAGCTGTATAAGAATTATATACTATTGGCCCGTTAACCCGACAAAACTACCATTATTATTTTCTGCCAGTTTTCTCATTAATGCTGCAAAGCGGGCAATATTCATTTCGCTGCCGGGATGACTAAACAAAACCGGGAAGCCTATAGCATTAATTCGCACTCTTTTTGTCCCGGAACGATTGGAACGGTTTAATCGATTCACTGTATCAATCACAGATTGTATTGAGCCCCTGGAAAAATCATCGCCGAAAATATACAAAGCAATCTGCTTGTCCTCAGCATAAAAAGTTTTAATCGCTCGTGTAATACCTTCTTCAGGTGAAGAATTTGAAAAAGGATCCCAGGAAGCCAGTCTTTTTAATATAGCACGCCTTCTGCCTGGTGTATCTGAAATCCAGCGACCCGCATATTGGCTAAACATATAATCCCCCATATCATTAAGTACCTGAATTCCTTTCACATTGGGATGCACCTTTAATATTTCCTGCATTTTTTTTCTCACCAGAGGCCAGGCAAAGTTTTGCATAGAACCCGATGTGTCAATAATAAATATAATGTATTCACTGCTCACACTAATTCCACCAATGGTATTATTTTGCTTGATTATCGGCTTATTGAGTTGTAAGCGCTGCATTTCTTCTGTCAAAGTCTGTTGAGCACTGCTGAGTTTATCTTTTATAATACTTTGTGCATGCAATGTATTAGTGACTTTTCTGGATTCCCCTTTAATTCGACTTAACACTGCTGAATCTGTCTCCAGCTTGTTTATTAATGCCTCCAGCTGTTGTTCTGATTCATTTAAAGTTCTATACGCTGTTTTGATTTCTCCCTGAACAAGTTGCAGTTGCTCTTCCAGACTGATGAGAGTACTTCTTAAATCCGTAGTTGTTTGTTCAACTACAATAGGTTGTGAAATTTTACTGATCACCAGGAGTAAAATTATGGCACCAAATCCGCATGAAACGACATCCAGAAATGATAAGCTAAATATTTCAATAGTTTTACGATTCTTAATTTTCATAGCAGCTTGCTTACGGCCAGTCCCGACTGGGTGTCATAAATGACCCCTTGCTATCTATTGCCAGCTGCCAGAACAGGACAGCGGCCATGGGATCACCTTCCATGGGCAACAAAATAGTATTAACCGGTATTCCTGAAGGCAGGATTTTTACTGCTTCCTGAAATAATTTGATTCGCTCAGCAGGTGATACTTTTGATTTATTACTTTTATTTTTCCCCTGAGTGGGTAAACCATCAGTAATCAAAATAACATTATCTGGTTTTAAAGCCATTTTTCTTATTGTAGAAAAAACTTTGCTCAAATTGGTGCCTTGTTGGGGAACCAGTCCTAAGAGTTTATTAAACATACTATTAACTTGTTCTTTATTGGTACTTTTTATCCACCCTAATGACTGATCCCTGGTCAGTGACTGTACTTTTTTATTAAAGCTGATAATTAACAACTGACTGCTGGCAGGTAAATTTGCTGCCAGCCATCGTACGCTATTCACTGCTTGCTGCCATTTTTTTGCCGCTTTTTTTACCTTATCAGATAAATTCCGTTTCACAATA
>CBDTVA010000087.1:0-9224 GCA_965363935.1 uncultured Gammaproteobacteria bacterium
TTAATAAATCTGCTCGCTGGCTTATAAATGTGAATAGTTTCTAATTTACGATCAGGATTGATTATTTTCAAGCTGTTAAGCTTGCTTTGAAGAAATGACTTGACTAAGATAAAACTAGAGTTTCTTAGCTATAGTGTGTTTATTTTTTAAGCAATATGATCTAGACTCAAAAGCATTACTAGCAATAACACTGGAAACATTGAAAAACATAAGAATAAGTGGGGAAACAATGAAAACAGCTTTAAAAATAACCGCTCATGCAGTTCTATTCAGCCTTCTGGTTTCCATGGCATCAAGCAGCTTTGCTGAAGACTACTATTATGGTGAGGATGATAAGGTTAAAGAAGGCGACATTATGGTGGAAGTGCTGGCTCGTCCATTAGGACTTGTGGGCAGTGCTATTGGCATTACTCTGCAAGCAGTGGGCCTTTTGTTCAGCGTACCCGGTGAGAATTTTGGCGAAACCGCTGAAGTACTGGTTGAAGAGCCTTTAAACTACACCTTTAACAGGCCTTTAGGTCGTTTTGAAGACAATAGATAAGGTTGTATCTTAATTACCAGGTCACACTTGCTGACAGTATATGCCTGAACTCCCTGAGGTTGAAACCACACTCCGGGGTATTTCTGCGCATGTGTTAAATACACCCATCACCAGGGTCAATATTAGAAATCCTCGTTTGCGCTGGCCTGTTCCAGACATGCTGGCAGCACAACTCACTGAGCAACAGATAACCGCTATTAAACGGCGGGCAAAATATCTGCTGTTGATCACCCACAAAGGCACGGTTATTATCCATTTGGGTATGTCGGGCAGTCTGCGAATTGTGGCGCCGGAAACACCTTATGATAAACATGAACATGTGGAAATCTGTTTTGCCAATGGCAAAGCTCTGCGCCTGAAGGATCCCCGGCGTTTTGGAGCCGTCCTGTGGACCAGTGCCCCGCTGGAGTCGCATCCTCTGCTCAAGAATTTGGGGCCGGAACCTTTATCCGATGATTTTAATGCTACCCTGTTATATCGTTTATCCAGGAATAAAAAGGTGGCTGTCAAGCAGTTTATTATGAACAGCAAGGTTGTGGTCGGTATTGGTAATATTTATGCCAATGAAGCATTATTTGCCAGCGCTATCCATCCCGGACGTGCTGCGGGAAAAATCAGCGAAAAACGTTATCAGCAATTGTGTGTTGAAATCAAACGGATCCTCAAGCAGGCTATTGTGCAAGGTGGCACGACTTTAAAAGATTTTCTCGGCGGAACCGGCAAACCGGGTTATTTCCAGCAGGAACTTCTGGTCTACGGTCGCAAAGGTTTGCCCTGTGCACGATGCCACAAGCCCCTGAAAGAGATCAGACTGGGCAACCGCAGTACGGTCTATTGCACAGATTGTCAGACCTGATTATTTGCTCATCGCTTGCAGATATTTTTCTTCCATGTCGGCATAAGCCATTTCCAGTTGTTGATGTTTTTCCGCTACTATTTTGCTTTTTTCCAGTTTATTTGTTAACGCTTTGATGCTATCACTCTGTTCATCAATATTGTTTTCCAGGCCGGTAATACAACTCATAAGCTCATTGCTTTCCTGAGTAAAACGAGCAATTATCTGATCTTTTTTCAGTACCTTTTCCTCAAGCTCAACCAGCCCGCTGCCAGAAACTGAACCGGCTTCTTGCTGCTGCAATTTATTTTGTAAATTCGCTATTTCTGAGGACAAAGTCTGGATTTCCATATCCATGGTTTCAATACACATTTCAGAATCTTTTAGCTGTCGTGACATGGTTTCTATCCCGGCACTGAGCTGCGCAGAATCTGGAGTTACACCTGATGGATTTGACAAGCGGCTTTGCAAGCCCCAGATTTCTTCAAATTGCTGAGAAATTTGCTGTTTTAGTCGTTTTATTTCATCTTTTCGCTCACTAATTAATTCAGCACTATAATCCATTTTAGCCAATACACTTTCATGGTGATGCTCTTTATCCATACCAATCATTTGTCCCATATGGATATACTGCGTTTTATTTTTTTCAATGATCGCCCTGATATTGGCAAAATTATCATCCCCTTCAACTATCTCGGCAATTTGCTGATTTAAATTTTCGATTTCCTCCACACTGCTGACCAACCTGTCCTGCAGGTCAAAATAAAGCTGTTTAAACTTTTCCAGGTTTGCAATGCGCTGATGGGCATTTTCAAGTTCGGCTTGCAGGTTATCAGCACCTTCATCAGGTGAATCAGCTAATAGTGATGGTGCTGATAATGCGGGGCTGAGATAATTTTCTATCAGAGGAGTGATTTCATTTTTTATTTTTTCCCAGGCAGCGTCAGGTTCATTACTGTTTTCCAGAGCTGCTCGTGCGGCAATCATGATCTGATAACCAGCAATTAAAATAAATTTTTCAACCGAGGGTGAGTCGTCATTCTCAGTAACCTTAATTTCACTGCCATAGAGCGCTAAATATTGCTCATGGACGTGATCAATCAAAGCATTTAAAAGTTCGAGGATTCTTTCCTGGCTTTGTTCATTATCTTTTTCAAGCAGTTTTTGCTTTAGCTTCTGAACGATTTTTTTCAGGTTATCTGTATAGTCCTTAAGTTTACTCCGATCTTTTAAAACAACGACAATAACAGCAATTAATACTCCAATGAGCACAATCGCTATTTCAGCTATTAATGTCCAGTAAAATGGCGGCATTTCCATTGTCTGCAAACTTTATCCCCTCGGGTAATAGTTGAAAGCATCAGTGCTATTAAGAATAGGCAAGAGTCAGAGCTTATTCAAGCAGGCTATATGCCGCTTTCCATATGGATCCTTTTTGTATATTATTGATTTTTTATTAACAAAAAGTTTTGGTGCTGATTTCTATGTTTGACGAAGTTAAAAATTATTACGGCAAAGTATTGCAATCCTCCGGTGATTTAAAAACCGATGCCTGCTGTACTGATACGGATATGCCTGCTCACTTGAAACAAGCCATGAGCAAAGTTCACGCAGAAGTGGCTTCCCGTTACTATGGCTGCGGTCTGGTGCGTCCCCAGCAACTGGAAGGTATGCGTATTCTGGATTTAGGCAGTGGTTCAGGACGTGATTGCTATATTCTCTCTCAGCTTGTGAAAGAGAATGGTTTTGTTCTGGGAGTGGATATGACAAATGAGCAACTGGACGTTGCCAATAAATACATTGATTATCATACCGAGGCTTTTGGTTACAACAAGCCTAATATCGCTTTTAAAAAAGGTTATATTGAAAAGCTGGATGAACTGGATTTAGCAGATAACAGTTTTGATATCATTGTCTCCAATTGTGTTATCAATCTGTCTCCGGATAAAGAATCGGTTCTAAGGGAGGCTTACCGGGTACTCAAGCCCGGCGGCGAACTGTATTTTTCGGATGTCTATAGTGATCGCCGTGTTCCTGAAGCGCTGGTAAAAGATCCGGTTTTATATGGAGAATGTTTAAGCGGCGCACTGTACTGGAATGATTTCCAGAATCTGGCCAAAAAATGCGGCTTTCTTGATCCCCGACTGGTTGAAGATCGGCCATTAGCTATTGATAACCCGGAAATTGAAAATCTGATAGGCCATATCAATTTTTACTCAGCCACTTATCGTCTGTTCAAACTGGAAGGCCTGGAGCCCGCTTGTGAAGACTATGGCCAGGCGGTGGTGTACCAGGGTAGCATTGCCCACCATAAGGAAATGTTTCTCCTGGATAAACATCATGCAATTGAAAAAGGACGTTATTTTCCGGTTTGCGGCAACACCTGGAGAATGCTGCGCGATACTCGCTTTCAGGAGCATTTCCAGTTCTATGGTGATATGAGCAATCATTTTGGCATATTTGCCGATTGTGGTACGGCCTTACCTTTTGATAAAGTATCCACGGGCAGTGGAAAAAGCGGCGGCGGCTGTTGTTAGGCATTTTAATAAAATTAAGCTATTATGAAATGTATATCTAATTGCCATCAAAAATAGATGGCGGCTGAACATTCAGGCTTAGAAATAATTTATGTTTAAACGCTTCCTTTCCATTAAATGCAACGCCTTTGGCATGACCGATGTGGGCCGTGCCAGAAAGCACAATGAAGATAATATACGTCTGAATCAGGAACACTCACTGTTTATGGTGGCAGATGGTATGGGTGGCCACCAGGCGGGTGAAATAGCCAGTAAGATTGCTGCAGACACTATAGAGACAGCCCTGGTAAAGTATAAAATCTCAGGCGCTGGCTCCGGTTCTGGAAATGATATTGAATTTCCGGAAGTTACTGCCGTGACCCGGGCTATTGCAGAAACTAATATCAAAATTAATCAGGCAAATTCGGATCGCGGCTTACTGGAAGGCAAGGGAATGGGCACCACAATTGTCGGCTGCTGGTACATGCCAGAGAAAAAAATGTCGGTTATTTTTAATATAGGTGATAGTCGAGCCTATAGTTATTGCAAACAGGAACTTAGCCAGATAACCACTGACCACTCTTTATTACAACTCTGGAAAGACAAATGTTTTGAAGGTGAGAAACCATCAGCCAACGTGCTGACTAAAGCACTGGGACCTTATCCGGACGTCGCTCCCGACGTTTCCCTTTACCCGGCCCAAAAAGGTGAAAAGCTGCTGCTCTGTTCAGATGGATTAACCACTATGGTGAGTGATGAAAAGATCCTTGATACTATGATTCAATTTAAACTTTCACCACATGAAATTCCTGAACAGTTGATTATTGCTGCCAATTTATCCGGTGGCGAGGATAATATATCGGTGGTTATTATTGAATTTAGCTAAGGGCATCCGCAAAAATTAATTTGCATTTATCAGTTTTCAATTGCCATTCTATCAAGGCGCGAGGAAGGCGAATAGCCAACTATTTAACTGACGAGCAACGCAGATAGAATGATTAAGTGGAAACTTAGAAATGTGAATTAATTTTTAAGGCTGCCCTAAGGTTTAAACGTACAGCTCATCTGTTATTATAATCAGCTCTGATATTTCTTAAGCAGCGCTTCAGAAGCAAGGAACTTGAGTTTTTGCATTAATTTCAGTTCATGCGGTTTAATAACAAGCTCACCTGATTTAAACCGATCACCATAAAACAGACCTATGGGTTTCTTTTTTACCATGACAGGCATAGCTATGAAAGTTTCAGCCTCAATGATTTGTTGATACCAGGCAGGAATTTTTTTTGTTATTTTCTCATCACTGGTATCTGCAATAAAAACATCAATGCCTTTTTCCAGGGCCAGATGAAACACATCCGGCTGATATTTTAAGGAAAATTGAAACTGGCCTAGAAAAGTATTATTGATGCCATGGCCAAATTTAGCTTCCATCATATTCTTTTTATGATTCATCATACATACAATTGCATGATCAAACTGGAAGGCACGGTACATAACTTCCAGGCAAAGCCTGAATATATCGGTCACACTATAATTATCTGATAGCATTGCGTTGATATCATCAATACCTGCTGTTAATATGCTTTGCGTATTATGTTCTTCAATATCAGGTAGAGAATTGTTTTGTTTATTTCTCTGTGCTTCAATAACTATCGTCTGTTCATTTTCCTGTACTGCGGTTTTATCAAAACCAGCAGACTCGTAAGCAAGCGTTTCTTTTTTCTCAGCGATAGCCGTTTCTTCATTCGCGAAGCCCTGAATAATTGCAGATTTAGACATATTGATATTCAAAATAGAATTGAGATCAATCAGGTCTTTCTTTGCCTGATCCGCCAGAGATGTCATGTCTCTGTCTTTCAGCTTTAACTGGGGCGTGTATTGTCGCCATAATTTAATTGAGTTAACTCGCCAGTCAGAATCATCATTTTTTTCAATGAGACCTGTTAGTTCATTCGATAAACTACTGATGGCATGCATTTTTTCTTCATCATTGAGGTGTAAGCGCTTACTGTTCGTTTTTGTATCATAGGGATTAATGGTATTGATAATATAGTGTGGCAACTCCCATTCCCGGGCAATGGCCACACCTAAACGGTTATAACTGACTCCCAGAACCTGGATGGCGGCATTTTCTTCACTTATGTTTTCCTCTGTAACCAGTTTTTCAATTTCCAGAGATTCTTCATTAAAATAAAATATACTTAATAATTTCCCCAGATTATGGAATATACCGCTGAGAAAAACTTCTTCCTTGTTTTTCAGTTGTGATTTGTCAGCCAGATTTTTTGCGAAAACACCACTGTATAGGCAGGATACCACCTGATTTCTGAGTTGCTTTGCCTGTGCCTTGTCATGCAGATGATCAACCAGTATCAAACTCACCGCAATGGAACGGATAGCATCAAAGCCCAGCATCATCACAGCACGGGATATGGTTTTTACTTCTCCGCCGCTACGGCGATAATAGGCGGAATTAACAATCTTCAGGATCTTGTTGGTTAAGGCAAAGTCCTCTACAATGGCGTTAGCCAGTTCATTAAAGCCTTTTTTGTCTTCAGCCACAATCTTGTTTATCTTAAACAACGATTCTGACAGTGCCGGAAAGTCTTTCTTTCGCTTCATGCGTCTGAGCAAAAACTCAATGGTGGCATCCTGTTTTTTAACGGAATGCATACTGCTCGTGTTATGATTTTCCAGGTACTCATCAATTGCCGCATTAAACTCTGTGGAGCTTTGATAGCGATTCTCCAGCTTTTTATCAATAGCTTTTAAAACAATGCTTTCAAATTGTGCATCAACATCGCTATTGAATCTGGAAGGTGGCGGTAAAGTGTCTTTCAGCACTTTATAAATAATCTGTTTAATATCTTTACCGACATAAACAGATTTACCCGTCAGCATTTCATACAGGATGATACCAAGAGCGTAGGAGTCGTTGCTGGCGCTGACGATTTGCTCTCGAATATATTCAGGGGGCATATAGCGAGGGGTGCCAAGAAATCCATCAGTTTTGGATTTCTGTTTTGACAGTACCCGTGCAATACCGAAATCCATGACTTTAGCTATGTTTTCGTCATTAATTAAAATATTGGCAGGTTTCAGATCACAATGAATAATATTCTGTTGATCGGCGTGGCTAATCGCTTCGATTGCGGGCTTTAATAATTCCAGAGCACTTTTAACAGAAAGTATTCCCTTATGTTTCATCACATCAGAGAGTAACTGTCCGCTCACATATTCAAAGACAAGATAAGGATTTTGTTTGTCATCTTCACCCGCCTCATAAATCGAGACGATATTAGGGTGTACCATTTTACTAATGGTGCGGGCTTCCTTGAGTAATAAATCCCGGGTGTCAGTCGCATTGCTCAGATTTGCAATATGCAGTGATTTTATCGCCACATTCCTTTGTAATACAGGATCAACGGCCAGGTGAACAACTCCCTGTGAGCCCTTACCAAGTTCTCTGACCAGATTAAAACGTCCTATTTTTTTTGCCACTCACTTTTCCCCGACTTTACTACTCTTAAACTATAGTGAATTTAGTACAATTGTCAAAGCGGGTCAGCAGAGAAACAGTACACCTGTTATAGACTAAAATTATTTCTTGACAAATATCATGATTTACCGCAATCTACAAATATGAAACATCTTAACGTACAGTTTGTCCGACCTATGCTACGCCTTCGCTGCTGTGTCAACGATGATCTGTGCCGTTTTTTTATCATTAAAGCCAAAACCCCTGGTGGATAGATAGCTAAAAAAATAAATAACCTGATTTTATAAAAAGGCCGCAGATAAAAATATCTGCGGCCTTTTTTTTGCAGTAAAAAATATGAAAACTAAAAACACTTTACTTATTATTACAGCGTATATGCTAATGATCATTATCTGGTCTACCACACCTCTGGCTATCCAGTGGAGTTCTCAAGGTGTTGACTTTATCACGGGAGTGTCAGCCAGAATGTTAATAGGTGCATTTCTGGCGACAATGCTGGCACTGCTCTGGTATCAGAATATACCCTTGCACAAGGAAGCCCGTCAGGTATATCAGGCATCCTCTCTGTCCATCTATGGCGCAATGATGATGGTGTATTGGGGTGCCCAGTATATTCCTTCCGGACTGATTTCTGTTGTATATGGCTTAACCCCCATATTTACTGGCGGGTTTGCACTTTATTTACTGAGCAATGAATCGTTCGATATAAGCAAATTTTTAGGTGCACTAATGGCTGTCATGGGTCTGGCAATTATCTTTATTAACCAGTTGAATATTGGTGAGCAGGCAGTTTTTGGGATAACCGCAGTACTACTCTCTGTCATGTTACATTCCATAAGTGCCGTCTGGATAAAACGCTTGAATACGCCACTGCCAGCCTTGATTGTAACCGCTGGAGGGCTGAGCTTTTCAATACCATTATTCATACTGACGTTTATTTTATTTGCAGAACCTTTACCAGAAAACTTAGCGCCAAGAACCTTATGGGCTATTATTTATCTTGGTGTTATGGGATCTGTCATTGGCTTTGTCAGCTATTACTATGTATTGGCAAAACTATCACCTTCTACAGTTGCTCTGGCTACACTGGTTACGCCAATTACTGCACTACTGCTTGGTAAATGGTTGAATGAGGAAAATATTACACTGCATATATTCCTGGGTAGTGCATTAGTGATGACTGGACTGGTGATCCATCAATGGTATGATAAACTGATTCAGAAAATGACTTCCAGAACATAGTTGAAGACCGTATTTGAAGAACATAATTGAAGACCATAGATAAAGAGAATAGTAATGTCTTATGTAAAATACTTCAATCCCGATGCGCAATTTTCAACTCCGGAACGTTGCGATATAAATGAGTTACTCAATGATAGCAATGAGAGTGTCTGCTCAATTGCCAGAGCCAGGGTTGCTCCTGGAGTGACCACCCAATTACACGCTGTGAAAAACACCATTGAGCGATATGTCATTCTTGAAGGGCAAGGCAGGGTGTTTGTTGACAATATGCCCCCGGAACACATCGGCTATCTGGATATTGTATCAATACCAGAGGGTGCACCACAAAAAATTCATAATTGCGGTGAAACGGATCTGATTTTTTTATGCATTTGCACACCACGCTTTGAACAAAAAAATTATCAGAACCTTGAATAAGAGTCCTAGATCCTATTAAGCTGAGTAAGCACCTTTATGAAAAAGTCTAAGAGTCTTCAACCCGCAACAGAAAGTCTTCAACCTGTAACAGAGAATCTTCAACCCGAAATCCACCCAGGTCTTCCCTTGATATCCATAATCCAAAGTCCATTTATCTTCGTGTCCACGAGCTTT
>CBDTVA010000088.1:0-9223 GCA_965363935.1 uncultured Gammaproteobacteria bacterium
TAGAATGGCAATTGAAAACTGATAAATGCAAATTAATTTTTGCGGCTGCCCTAAGTGAGTATAATATCAGTGAAGTCCTGCGCAAACCTACATTGTTTGCCGAATAGACTGTATGACTGGTGTAACGTTCGGCCTGATACCTCGCCAGAGGGCAAACGACTCAGCTGCCTGACCCACCAGCATCCCCAGTCCATCGGCAATTTTAGCCACCCCATGCTGGCTGGCCCATTGCATAA
This sequence comes from uncultured Gammaproteobacteria bacterium, assembly GCA_965363935.1. Taxonomy (GTDB): domain Bacteria; phylum Pseudomonadota; class Gammaproteobacteria; order GRL18; family GRL18; genus CBDTVA01. The sequence continues at coordinate 237 of CBDTVA010000088.1, forward strand.
AAGCCGTTGGCTGGGCAGCATACATCATGTCATAGCAACACCCGGATGGACTCACCAGATCATCCGGCAGTGGCGGAACTTCACCTTGCAGACTGGCCGCTGTGGCATTGATCACCAGATCAAATTGCTGACCAGTCAGAGTCTCATAGCCACCGGCATCGATATGTATACTGGTACTCCTCCTATCAGTACTCTTTATATTTGAGAATAGATCAGCCAATTCAAAGGCTCGGGAAGCCGTGCGATTGGCGATATAAAGGGCTGCCGGTTTGTTATCCAGAATGGGCCCTATGACACCGCGCGAAGCACCGCCGGCGCCTAAAATAAGGATTCGCTGTTGTTCAATTGTCCAGCCCAGATGCCCGATAATGTCATTGACCAAACCAATACCGTCCGTGTTATCTCCCTCAATACTGCCGTCTTCATTGAGTATCAGGGTATTGACCGCACCGGCCCTTTGAGCCCGCTCACTGAGTGAGTCTGCCAGCTTCCAGGCGTCCAGTTTAAACGGTACGGTGACATTGAGACCTTTGCCGCCATGTCCCTGAAAATGACTGACGGCCTGTGCAAATCCCCCGACATCCACATGAATCGCTGTATAGTCGATATTTTGATCCGTTTGCCGGGCAAAGGCGGTATGGATTTGTGGAGACTTACTATGCGTTATCGGGTTGCCCATAACGGCATATCGATCAGGGCGGTCAAAATCAAAAATGTCACTCATATAGTATCCCTTCTGAACTTGCTTCTTGTGCTGTGCGTTCCTGAGCCAGGCGCTTATTGCGCCGGATGATATTTTTATTGTGTCGGCGTAACATCATAAACAGCAACAAAATAAACAGTAAGAGTGCAATAACTATCGATAGATTAGTTTGAATATCACCCTCTTCAACCATTATATAGAAAGTACCGGCCACGCCTGATACACCGCCAAGAAACATAACAATGACTGCAAGGATCAGAAACAGTATGAAATAAATCAAGTTAAATAATATGCGCATTCTATACCACTCTTAATCAGTTATTCATTCAGCCAGCGAGCCACCTGTTTGGCAAAATACGTCAGTATGCCATCAGCTCCGGCACGCTTGAAGCAAAGCAATGATTCCTGAATCACTTTTCTTTCATCCAGCCAGCCATTTTGTATCGCGGCCATGGTCATGGCATATTCACCACTGACCTGATAGGCATATGTGGGTACACCAAATTCCTGTTTGACGCGGCGGACAATATCAAGGTAGGGCATTCCGGGTTTGACCATGACCATATCAGCGCCTTCTTCCAGATCCATGGCTACTTCAAGGAGCGCTTCATCACTATTGCCAGGATCCATTTGATAAGTACTTTTATCCGCTTTACCCAAATTGCTTGCAGAGCCCACGGCATCTCTAAAGGGGCCGTAGAAACTGGAAGCGTATTTAGCTGAATAGGCTAGAATTCGGGTATAAATATAATTATTCTCTTCCAGGGCATCACGAATCTCACCAATCCGGCCGTCCATCATATCAGAGGGAGCCACAACATCTGCGCCTGCCTGAGCATGAGACAGCGCCTGCCTGATCAATACTTCTACTGTTTCATCATTTAGTACATAGCCGGTTTCGTCAATTAGCCCGTCCTGGCCATGAGAAGTAAAGGGATCTAATGCCACATCGGTAATAATGCCCAAATCAGGATGAGCGTCTTTCAATGCTTTTACGGCCCGCTGAGCCAAACCATCCGGATTATAGGCTTCTTTGGCATTATCCGTTTTGGCACTTTGCGGTGTCACCGGAAACAGCGCAACAGCCGGTACACCCAGCTCAACCAGTTCTTTGGCTTCCAGCAGCAATTGGTCAATACTCACCCGTTCAACACCCGGCATGGATGCCACCGCTTCCCGCTGACCGCTACCTTCCAGAATGAACATGGGGTAGATCAGATCATCCACGCTCAAATGGGATTCGCGCATCAAACGCCTGGAAAAGTCATCACGGCGCATGCGGCGTTTACGGGTAAATGGGTAGACGGTTGAGGTATTCAAAGCGATCTCCTGCGGGTTACATGTGCCAGTTTGTTTGACTTAACTTATCCGGTTTAAATATTACGTGCGATCAGACTAAAATCATCGGCCTTATAGGGCATCGGGATGGTGACAATATGGCCACTGCCCGGTGCTACATCCATCGCTTCACCTTTTTGGCTGAGTATCGATTGCAGAGTAAATCCCTGGTTGCCTTGCGGCAAAATTAATTCCAGTGTATCGCCGACTGCAAAGCGGTTTTTTACATCCACCAGCGCAGTTTTATCGTGCTCATTGTAGGCAATAATCTCACCGACAAACCGCTGGCTTTTGCTGTTCGAATGATTGTCCAGATAATTCTGGTATTCATGGGTATGGTGACGTTGGTAGAAACCATCTGTATAGCCGCGATTTGCCAGACTGTTCAGATCAGCATAGAGTTCTGTGTCAAAGGCTTTGCCTCTGGCCAGAGAATCAATAGCCTGACGATAAACCTGGGCAGTCCGTGCAGCGTAATAGTGAGATTTGGTACGCCCCTCTATCTTAAGTGAATCAACACCAATTTGCATCAGACGTTCCACGTGCTCAAGTGCTCGCAGATCCCTGGAATTCATAATATAAGTGCCATTGTCATCTTCAATGATGGGCATATATTCACCCGGGCGCTCACTTTCCTCAATCAAATACACTTTATCTGCAGCAGGATGGCGTTGCAACTTGCTGTCATCGGGAAATGCTTCTGGGGAATTGATGACAGCAAACGGATCAAAATCAATTTTTTGCGGTTTTTCCGGCATGAGTGCTTCTATGTCGCCTGTGACATTTTCCTGGGCATCATGAACCTTGTATTCCCAGCGGCAGGCATTGGTGCAGGTGCCCTGATTGGGGTCACGGTGATTAAAATAGCCGGACAGCAAACAGCGGCCAGAGTAGGCAATACACAGGGCACCATGAACAAACACTTCCAGCTCCATATCCGGACACTGCTGACGGATTTCTTCAATCTCATCCAGAGATAATTCCCGTGACAAAATCACCCGTTTAATGCCCACGGACTGCCAGAACTTAACGGACGCATAGTTGACTGTATTGGCCTGAACTGAAAGATGGATAACGGCTTCCGGCCAGCGTTCTCTGACCATCATAATAAGCCCCGGATCGGCCATAATCAGAGCATCCGGTTTTAACTCTATAATGGGTGCCATATCCTCCAGATAGGTTTTTATCTTGGAGTTATGGGGGATTACATTAGAGGCAAGAAAGAATTTTTTCCCCTGTGCATGGGCTTCTGTGATGCCAGTGCAGATATTATCGTAACTAAAATCATTGTTCCTGGCTCGAAGGCTATAGCGCGGCTGTCCGGCATATACGGCGTCGGCACCAAAAGCAAAAGCATAGCGCATATTTTTCAGAGTACCTGCCGGAAGCAGTAATTCAGGTTTTTTTATCACAATGTTTACCATTTTACACACAATTCATGACTTCACTTGCATGGTTTACTATAAATTGAAAAATAACAGCAAGAGAATTCACCCATCCGAAAACTCCAGATTGGCAAGTTATTATTGGCTAAGAGCCTCTAAAATACTTGTTTAGTATACCCGGCAGAAAAAATAATTTGCAATTATAACCTTTTTGTCTTGTTTATGTGTTGTCTTTCACAGAAAATACACTGTTGAGGAATAAAATTGAATCTAAATGGAAGTATTTTTTAAATTAAGCTGTCTAATTATTTAAACCTGCTTAATTTTGCTATACACACTGTCAAGTTGGGAGGTTACATTGACTAATTTTTATACCCGTACAATGCTTATTTTGCAGTCAGCTTTGATTGCCTTATTACTGCTGTCCAGCGCTTATGCGGAAGCCGTTCCTGAACCACAAAAAATGATGGAACAGACATCAAAAGAAATGCTCAAGGCGTTTGTGGGTAAGACACAAGCCATTCGTAAAGATCCTAAGATTGCCCATGCATTGATAAATGACAGCCTGGTACCCAAAATCAATTTTTCGCTTATGTCTCGATGGGTGCTGGGTAAGAACTGGAAAAAGGCTACAGTCCAGCAGCAACAGGCATTTGTTCATGAGTTTAAAGATTTGGTCATTAAGTTTTATACCAGGGCACTGGTTGATTACCTGGAAAAAAATGATATAAGCGAAGACATCATCTCGTTCAGCCCATTCCGCGGTAAAGTTAAAAGCAAATACGCCACCGTTCGTTCTCAGGTTAATCCACCCGGTGGCGGTGAGGCTATCAAGGTAAACTATGATTTGTACTTCGGCAAATCAGGACAGTGGCAGGTGTATGATGTCTCAATAGAAGGGATCAGCCTGGTGACCACCTATCGATCCTCCTTCAGGCAAATTATTAAGCAAAAAGGCATGGATGCATTGTTGACTGAATTACGTGACAAGAACTCCAAGCTCAATAATCCAGAAACCAGCTCTCAGGCTGCGATTGAGGGAGGGACTGTAATAGGTCATCAATTTAGTGAATGAGTAAAAACATCGTCCACTGACTGTCTGGTAGCTCTATTCCATTTCCAGCTCTTTTATTTTCCTGGTCAGGGTATTGCGGCCCCAGCCCAGTATTCGGGCAGCGTCCTGTTTACGCCCCCCGGTGTGCTTGAGTGCCACATCAATCATAATACGCTCCATATCAGGCATCAGTGTTGCCAGAACATTTTCTGCGCCTGAGGATAACTGAGTATCCAGCCACATTCTCAAGCCTCCCTGCCAATTATTGCTGACCACTACTTGCTGACTGGTGTCCTGCAATTCAGGCGGCATATCTTCGATATGGACAATTTGTGCGGGTGACATCACCGTCAGCCAGCGACAGACATTTTCCAGCTGACGCACATTACCAGGCCAGGCCTGTTGGGCCAAAAAGGCTTCGCTTTCAGGATCAAGTGTTTTCTTTTCCACATTCAGTTCCTGTGCTGCGCGATTTAGGAAATAAGCGGCCAGGAGGGCAATGTCTTCCTGGCGCTCGCTCAAGGGTGGAATATGGATGCGAATGACATTAAGGCGGTGGAATAAATCTTCACGAAACAGTCCTTGCCTTACCCGTTGTTCCAGATCCTGATGGGTGGCAGCAATAATCCGCACATCAACCTTGATCGGTGCACGGCCACCCACCCGATAAAACTCACCATCTGCCAGGACCCTCAACAAACGAGTTTGTAAGTCTGCCGGCATATCGCCAATTTCGTCAAGAAACAGTGTGCCGCCATCCGCCTGCTCAAAACGTCCCACACGTTGCGTCTGAGCTCCGGTAAATGCGCCACGCTCATGACCAAACAATTCAGATTCCAGCAAATCTTTGGGAATTGCCGCTGTGTTTAAAGCAATAAAGGGTTTCTCTGAGCGGGGACTGTGTCGATGCAGTGCATGAGCGACCAGTTCCTTGCCGGTTCCTGATTGTCCATTAATCATCACAGTGATATTGGAACGAGATAAGCGTCCAATGGCGCGAAACACTTCCTGCATGGACGCCGCTTCCCCGATGATCTCGGGCGTATCATCTGAATGTTCCTGTTCATCATGTCTGGCTTTTTCTGAGTTTCGCAGACTTAATGCCCGTTGCACCAGTTCTACTGCTTCATCAACATCAAATGGCTTAGGCAAGTATTCAAAAGCGCCACCCTCATAGGCAGATACGGCACTGTCCAGATCAGAATGTGCGGTCATAATAATCACTGGAATGTGCTTGTAATCCTGTTGCAGTTTTTCCAGCAAACCAAAGCCGTCCATTCCTGGCATGCGTATATCGGTAATAATGGTATCCGGTTGCGCTTTTTTTAAGGCATTGAGAACACTTTCGGCATTTTCGAAGGTTTCCACATGAATGTCGGTTTGTTTAAACGCTTTTTCTAAAACCCAGCGAATGGATCGATCATCATCGATGACCCAGATAGTATTTTGTGTGCTCACATTGCACTCCGTTTATGTTCATTGTCAGATGAATCTTTGATGGGCAATAACAGACTAAAAACAGTTTTTCCTGGTCTGCTGTAGCATTCAATCAGGCCGCCATTTCGACTGACCAGCGATTGAGCAATTGACAGCCCAAGCCCCGTTCCTTCAGCACGTCCGGTTATCAGTGGCATAAAAACGCGTGCCTGCATCTCTTCCGTTATGCCTGGCCCATTATCGATAATATCCATTTTTGCCACTAGATCGTAGCGCTTATGACCAATATTGTAGTGTCTTTTTACTCGCGTTTTAATGGTGATCTTCTTTTCTTTTGCATAATTATTTTCATCCTGATTGTCTGCTTGTTCTGACAGGGCTTGCGCGGCATTACGCACTATGTTCAATACCGCCTGGATCAAATGTTCCGGATCAAATTCGACTTCCGGGATGCTGGGATCGTAATCAAAATATATTTTTACATTTCGAGTTTTATCGGTTTTAAGCAAACTACGAACCCGCTCAGTCACAGCATGGATATTAACCATGGTTCGATTGGGCAAGGCATTAGGCCCAAGCATCCGATTGACCAGTTTTTTTAACCGATCCGCTTCATCAATAATTACCTGGGTATATTCTGTTAAATCAGGACTATTTAATTCCCGTTCCAGCAGTTGTGCTGCACCACGGATCCCGCCCAATGGATTTTTTACTTCATGAGCCATACTGCGTAAAAGTGCACTTACGGTTTCATGCTGTGCCAGGAGATTTTCTTCCCGGGAAATACGCAGATGTCGATCCAGCTGGTTAAACTCAATTAATAAACGTTTTGTGTTATTTTCAGATTGGATGAGTTGCACACTTAAATCGACAATAACTTTACGCTCATGCAGCTGAATGGTTTTTTCCCGCTGGGTAAAAGGATGATTTGTATGCAATGTATTTGTTATTTCTTTCAGGATATTGTCATCAATCAGCAATTGTTCAATGGGTTTGGAGGTGATTTTCCGCGAGCTGATGCCCAGTAGCATTTCCGCGGCTGGATTGATGCATAAGACGCACAACTGGCTATTCAGCAATACTACAGAGGTATTCAGGTTTTCCAGTATATTTTCTGCCAGAAGAGCAGTTTTAGGCAAGGGTTTATTTTCGCTGTTCATTAAGTAGTCAATAGGTCTTTTTTCTGCTTATGCATGTATTTATAGTGAAGCAATAATCAAACCATATTTTAATATTTTTAAAAAATAATAATAACTTTATGTTTTTATTAAATTAATTTTCGCTGTTCTGGTGTTTAAGTAGTTATTAGTGGCTTAATTGTTATCAGGTCGCACCTTTATGGTGCATAATGAGATTCTGTTTTAAGGCCGGTCATCCCTGGCCAAAAAAAACGCCTCTGAGAGGAGGCGTTTTTTTGTTTATCCCTGGATGAAAGCAGGGTAGATCATTTACTGGCTGACGGATTAGCAGCTGTAGTACATGTCAAACTCAACAGGGTGAGTCGTCATGCGTAAACGAGTTACTTCATCCATTTTCAGGTCGATAAATGCATTAATCATGTCATCAGAAAAAACACCGCCTGCGGTCAGGAACTCATGATCTGCTTGCAGAGCTTCTAAAGCCTGATCCAGTGAACTGGCAACCGTTGGTATTTCAGCTGCTTCTTCAGCTGGCAGGTCGTACAGGTCTTTATCCATTGCATCACCAGGATGGATCCTGTTCTGGATACCGTCAAGGCCAGCCAACAGCATGGCAGAGAACGCCAGGTATGGGTTTGCAGTCGGATCAGGGAAACGAACTTCAACACGGCGACCCTTAGGATTTGATTCATAAGGAATACGAATAGAAGCAGAACGGTTACGGGCAGAATAAGCCAGCATAACGGGTGCTTCAAAGCCGGGTACCAGACGCTTGTAGCTGTTGGTTGACGAGTTGGTGAAGGCATTCAGGGCACGAGCGTGTTTGATAATGCCACCAATGTAGTACAGGGCCATTTCAGATAATCCGGCATAACCATCACCTGAGAACAGGTTCTCACCATCTTTAAAGATCGACTGGTGAACGTGCATACCGGAACCATTGTCCCCTACAATTGGCTTGGGCATAAAGGTAGCTGTTTTACCATAGGCATGAGCAACGTTGTGGATAACGTATTTCATTTGCTGAACTTCGTCAGCCTTGGTGATCAGGGTATTGAATTTTACACCGATTTCACATTGACCTGCAGTGGCAACTTCATGGTGGTGTACTTCCACTTCCTGGCCCATTTCTTCCAGAGTCAGACACATTTGTGAACGAATATCATGTAATGAATCAACTGGAGGTACCGGGAAGTAACCGCCTTTAACACCTGGACGGTGGCCCATATTACCATCGTTATAAACTTTTTCCGAGTTCCATTCGGACTCTTCAGAGTCAACCTTGACGAAAGAACCGCTCATATCTGAACCCCAGCGAACATCGTCAAGGATAAAGAATTCCGGCTCTGGACCAAAATAAGCTTCATCACCGATACCAGTAGATTTCAGGTGTTCAATAGCGCGCTTGGCCACAGAACGCGGGTCACGTTCATAACCCTGCATGGTGGTAGGCTCAACAATATCACAGGTGATAATTAAAGTCGGTTCATCTGTGAAAGGATCCATGACAGCTGTTTCCGGAGCCGGCATTAAAATCATGTCTGATTCGTTAATGCCTTTCCATCCAGAAATCGAAGAACCATCAAACATTTTGCCATCTTCGAGTGTGCCGGCATCCACAGTTTTGGCTGGTACAGTAACGTGCTGCTCTTTACCGTGGCTATCAGTGAAACGGAAGTCAACGAACTTTACGCCGTTTTCTTCAATCATTTTTAAAACATCAGACATTCTTTGTCTCCAATTTTTAGGTAAAATAGATTCCAAAAGCGGAAAATTTAAACTTTTTAGTACATTTTTTGTTTTATAAGCACTTTTGATGCCATTTTTATCAATCATTGTTTTTCAATGAGATAAAAAGCTCAAAGGTGGCAATGCACAATGATGGCGCACCAAAATAATGCATAAATCAGTATTTATGCACATTTCCAGTG
>CBDTVA010000089.1:0-9220 GCA_965363935.1 uncultured Gammaproteobacteria bacterium
GTTTTAACTGGCACTATAATACACACCTAAAAATACATTGATTCTGTATAAAGTATAGTATAGTTTAAGTGGAAAGTGCGCGAAGACTGCGCTAAAGCTGAGTGTTTTGTGTGGGTATTTTAACTTATTGAAAACTAAGTAAAAATGGTGCCCAGACCTGGAATCGAACCAGGGACACAGGGATTTTCAGTCCCTTGCTCTACCGACTGAGCTATCTGGGCAACGGCGTGTATTTTGTCGTTTTTAGCTGTTTCTGTCAAGAAAAAATTAAAAATTATTTAGTGGATCAAACCAGAGCCTGATTTCAGCTGCCCTGGTTTGGATAGTGTCTATTTAGATGGAAGCTGATGGGTGCTATTTTGGCGGGGTGTAGTCATCAGGTATGGCCACTTCATCATCACTGAAAAAGAATTTATCCATTTCTTTTTCCAGAAACTTTCTGTGTTCCGGGTCAATAGGAGACAGACGATATTCATTGAGCAGCATGGTTTGGTGTTGAACCCAGGCACCCCAGGCCTCCTTGGAGACATTATCAAAAATTCTTTTACCCAGATCACCAGGATACGTTGGACGTTCAAGGCCTTCGGCTTCTTTTCCCAGTTTGACGCAATTTACCATTCTTGACATATTTAGTACCTTTCATTCTTTTTTTGTGCTGTTTGGCTTGGCAGCCCATTGTGATATAAGCCTTGTTATGGGGGCAGGCATTCCCAGTTTCAATGGTTTTTGCAGGTTGAACCAGAGAAAACGATTGTCATCCATTATCCGGGGTGATTTTTCAACCAGAATTTGCACCGGCGTAATTTGTAAGTGGAAATGGCTGAAGGTATGGCGAAAATCAGGAGAAAATTGCATTTCCCCGCTTATTACATAGTGATGTTCAGCAAGCCATTGCTCGATTTCATGCAGTTTATTACATTGTGGAAAAGACCATAGACTGCCCCAGATACCTTGTGCCGGACGTTTCTCAAGCAGGAGTTCATCTTCACCGGTGCTTAACATCAGCAGGTAGGCACTCTTCTCAGGTTTATCTTTTTTAGGCTTTGGACGGGGATAATAGTCCGTCATTTCGTTTAGATAAGCTTCGCAGGTGTTGGCCAGAGGGCATTGCTCACATTGCGGTTTGCTTCGGCTGCACAAACTCGAACCCAAATCCATCAGAGCCTGATTGAAGTCATCACAGCGCGTTTTCGGGGTGATTTTTTCTGCCAGTGACCAAAGGCTTTTCTGGGTTTTAGTATGTCCGCTCCAGCCGTCAATCCGATTGTGGCGTGACAGGATGCGTTTGACATTGCCATCGAGAATGGGGTGATGCTGGCCATGGGCAAATGATAGTATGGCTCCGGCGGTAGAACGGCCAATACCTGGCAGTGATTGCAGTACTTCATGTGAGCAGGGAAATCGTCCTTGGTAATCATTATGGATTATCTGGGCTGCTTTATGCAGATTTCTGGCTCGGGCATAGTAGCCAAGGCCTGTCCATAGGTGTAAGACATCATCCTGTGTTGCTTTTGCCAGTGTACTGATATCCGGAAAGCGTTGTGTAAATCTCAGATAATAGGGGATTACAGTTTTTACCTGAGTCTGTTGCAACATAATCTCCGAAATCCACACCCGATAGGGCGTTTTGTTTTTTTGCCAGGGGAGATCTTTTCTACCGTGTTGATCAAACCATGTGAGCAGTTGTCGGGAAAATTGCTTGTGCATTTGCGTGCTTCAAATAAAGACCAATAAAAAGCCGGGTTTCCCCGGCTCCTGGTTTGTTGAAGATAGTAGAGACTTTTTTAAGGAGCGATATATTAAAACTTCAGAAGCTCCTTAAATTTGTCGCCGTATTTTTCTTCCAGTTTTTTATTAATTTTTTTCTCAAGTGATTTCTTCACTTCCTGCTCCAGAACTTTGCTGATATTTGCTTCCTCGGATAATTCAGAAAATTTGCCCTTAATGGTATAGGGTATAATTTTTCCACTGAAATCCGTTCCCTGTGATTTATCATCAATTTTTAAACTATTCAGCAATTTAATGGATAAGGTATAATCCAGGTATTCTTTTGGAAGGTCAGCATAGCCCTTGCCAGTGACCTCCATAATTGGTGATTTACTGGCCAGGTCATCATTATTGACAATACCATTTTTGATTTTAAAGGTTCCTTTCAATTCAGAGAATTTGGTATTTTTATCCTGATCTTCTGTGGGTTCAGCCGTGCCTCTGTATAAAGCCTGCGCCTTTCTTAGAGTGGTCAATATATCCAGCTTTTTTATACGGCCATCAGTTACCAGCAGTTTGCCGGTACCATTACTGTTTTTTATCAGTCGGTCTTTATCATTGCCGGCGGTTGTTATATTGGCAGAGATATTTGCCGCGCCTGTAACATCCTGACTTCCTGTTGTATCTTGTAATAAATCACCGATTTGAACATTTTTTAGCTCATTGATGATTTTCAGTTTTGGTGTATTACTGCGGGCATCAATATCAGTCTGCAGGTTGATTGTGCCTTTATAAAGGTTGGCTTTTAATGGTGCTAATTTCACAATGCCATCTTTACCCTTTAATACAATCACCACATTGCTCATTTTTGCCCCACCGGCGATAAACTGGCCAATAGACAATTTACCGTCAAGGTTTAACTGACGCAGTGTTTCAAGTGGAAAAAGGGCAGCAGATGTCTGGGTTTTTGCCGGTTTTGAAGCCGGAGCCTGTTTGTCCGTCTGAGCCGTTGTTTTAGCTGCGGGAGCGGATTGGCTTTCTGCTGCTGCGAGGGCATAATAATCAAGGTCTAACTGGTTTAAATTTAAATCAAACCCGTAGTGAGGCTTTTGGAAATTTTTGATGGTAGTCGTACCGGTCAGGGATGTGTTATCCAGATTAGCCTGCAAAGAGCTGATTTTGACCTTGTCCTGATCACCGTTGAAGGTCATTTTAGCTTCGGCTGAAGTGAGTGCAGTGGCTTCTTTCATTTTTGGTAAAGCAGCTCCCAGTGTTGTGGCCAGTTTTTTCGGAGAGAATTTATTAATACTCACCTGGCCGCTATATTGTGCTGCACTGTCCAGTTGCTCAGCGTGAAACAAACCATTGATGACCATGTCATAAGAGGTGAGTTTCATTGTACCGATATCAAGTGTTTGAGCCTGGCCGTCAAAGCTAATATCACCACCCAGAGTGGTTTTGTTGGCACCTCCGGGTAGTACATCACCCGTTAAATCAAGCGTCAGTAAAGTGCCGGGTAATTTAAATAATTGTTGCGACAGAGAAACTACCGGGGTACTGCTTAAAGTAAAGGAGCCTTTTATGGCCGGGTTGTCACTGTCAATATAAGTTGATATTTTAAGATCGAAGGGTTTATCTTCAATCAACTCGCTAATGGTTATATTGCTTTTGGACAAGCTGATGTGCTGATTGGCCTGTTCATCGGTCCAGTTGATCTGCGCGTCACTGATATTCAGGCCAGCAATATTAATCTCAGGCATGGTGGCTTTAGCACTTTTGTCTGACGGTTCTGCTGTTTGCTTAGCTTCTTGACTGGCTTCCTGCTTGATGACTTCTTGCGTAGTGTCGCCAGAAGAGAGATCCGCCCAGTTTGTCTGTCCCTGTTTATTTTTCATCAGGTTAAGTTCCAGACCGGCCAGTTTGATCTCACCCACATCCAGGCGATTTTCTGTTACTAAAGGCCAGATGGAAACGTACAGGGAGGCACCTTGCATACTGGCAAAGGGTTTGTCATTAAAACCTTCCGCATTACTGAGTCCAATCTTGCCCAATTCCAGCGAAACCGATAACGGCAGAGAGATGGCAAGATCGATATCGCCTTCTATGGTCAGGTCGCGTCCCGTTTGCTTATGGACCTGTTGGGCTATTTCTTCTTTATAGTCATTGGGATCCACCAGTACAGGGATCAGGACGGCTGCAAGCACTACAACGAGAACCAGGGCAACCAGGGTCCAGAGTAGAATTTTGATCAATTTTGTCATGTTTTGTCACCAGAACTCAGCTAAAAATAATATGGTCGGAGGATTTTATTGATGACTGCTATCACAATGTGATAATACAATCTGTTTCAGCTATTTTTCACGTATTAAAATACATAAAGGTAACAATAGCAACCTTATCAATCGTCATGCCCTGAAATTTTTAAAGGTCAGTTATACAAGACTGTAATTTCTTTTTTAAATAACTCCATGACTTTGGAGCGTTTGACTTTTAGTGTAGGAGTCAGGATTTCATTGTCCACCGTCCAGGGATTTAAAGTTAAAATGACTTTACGGATCTTTGCGTAGCCGGGAAAATCATGCAAAACGGTTTTAAGATGGCGTACTATCTGAGCATTAACGGCTTTATCATTGAGATTATCCATATTAAATGGATCCAGTTTGTTTTGTTGGGCAATTCGTACCCATTGTTCAGAATTCAAGACCAGAACAGCCCCCAAATAGGCCTCACCTTCACCCAATAACAGGGCATTGTCAAAAAAAGGGTCCAGAGCAATGGTATTTTCAATATCGGAAGGCGGTATTTTCTCGCCATTGGACATCACCAGGATATCTTTCAGGCGGCCAGTGATATAAACATGCCCTGTTTTTGCATCAATACGCGCCTGATCTCCGCTATGAAACCAGCCTTGCGGATCAATGACCTGAGCAGTAGCTGCGTGATTATTCCAGTAACCCATCATGATACCAGGGCTGTGGATTAGCAATTCATCGTGTTCGCCAATTTTCATTTCCATACCATCCAGAGGATGGCCAATAGATCGGGGGTCATTGTTATCAAGTCGGTTAAAACTGGCTACCGGACTGGTTTCAGTGAGTCCGTAGCCCTGGATCAGTGTCAGTCCCAAACCAATAAAGGTCTTCGCGACAGGATACGGGATGGCCGCACCACCGGTCGCCGCCAATCTAAGCCGACCACCGAATTTTTGCATGACTTTGTCAGCCACCAGATGTTTCATCAGCGGCCAAAGGATGCAGGAAAAGCAAAACAGTGAACGTTTTTGCTGGTATAGGAAACGATTCCAGCCAATATAAACCGTTAGTTTAAATAAGGCACGTTTAACAGGCGAACCTTTCAACAGGGTATTGTCAATTTTTTCATAAACGCGCTCATAAATTCGCGGTACAGAAATCAATAAGGTGGGTTTGAGGGTGATCAGATCTTCGGCTAAGACCTGAACAGAACGGGCAAAGGCTACCTTACAGCCAAACATAACGGTCAGGTAATAACCCAGACTACGTTCAAAGGTATGTGATATGGGTAAAAATGACAAAAACAGATCGTCGGCTCGTATTTTAAGTCCTGTCCCGGACGGGTAGGCAATTGATAAAATATTTTTGTGATTGAGCATGACCCCTTTGGGTTTGCCAGTGGTTCCGGAAGTATAGACTATGGTGGCCAGTTCTTTTGGGTCGCCATCGCGTTTATGCAAGACATGACCTTGTTCGGGTAGCCATTGTTGGGCTGTGGTGACAATGTCTGTTTCATCTTCAATTTTATCCCCTGTGGCATCAATCAGCACGACTCGCTGCAAAAAGCTATTGTCAGCACAAATGTCACGCAGGCGATTCCATTGGCTGATATCCTGGATTACCAGAAGCTTGACTGCTGAATCTTTCAGGACATAGGCGATATTATCCGGGCGATCTTCAAGATACAGTGGCACCACAACCAGTCCCATTCCGAGGGCGGCTTGATCGACTGCAATCCATTCCTTACTGTTTTTCATTAAAATGGCAATACGATCCCCGCTGTCGAAGTTTTCTCCAGAAAGGGCTTTCTGCCACTCGCCCACCAGAACGGCCATTTCATTCCATGTGGTTTCTTCCCAGGAGTTATTATTTTTATTGTATTGAATATAAGCAACTTTATCGGCAGAACGCAGGGTTCTTTCATAAAAGAGTCCGTCCAGAGTGCCGGCCTGTTCTATGCTAATCGTCTCGTCTTGCAAGCTTGTCGCCACCATTAAATATTCCTTAGAAATTGTCTTATGCCACCCATATTAAGGAAATAAGTGTAAAATACAAGTTACAAAGGCATATAACACTTGGAAAGGAGTATTTTTTGGAAATATTTGTAAATGGTGATTCCCGTCAAGTACAGGAACCCTGTTCAGTCCAGCAGTTATTAGATGCAATGGGCCTGTTGGGGCAGCGTCTGGCACTTGAGATCAATGAAGAAATTGTGCCCAAAAGCCGTCATGCCGAACATTATTTCAAAGAGGGGGATAAGGTTGAAATTGTCAATGCAATTGGCGGTGGTTAATAAGCAGTAGTTTTCTAATGCTGTTTTTAGGATAATAGCTTCTTTTACTTTTCCATGAAATCAGGACAGACAATGCAAGATGATAAGCTAATCATTGCCGGCAAGGCGTATAATTCACGCTTACTGGTGGGTACCGGTAAATATAGGGATATGGATGAAACTCGTGCTGCTATCGAGGCCAGTGGTGCAGAAATCGTAACAGTTGCCATTCGCCGTACCAACATTGGACAAAATGCCGATGAACCTAATTTGCTGGAAGTGATTTCACCGGATAAATACACCATTTTGCCAAATACTGCCGGTTGCTATACGGCCAAAGATGCGGTCAGAACCTGTCAGCTGGCTCGCGAATTGCTGGACGGTCATGATCTGGTTAAACTCGAAGTGCTGGGTGATCAGAAAACGCTCTACCCCAATATGGTCGATACGATTGAAGCTGCCGGGTTGCTGATTAAAGATGGCTTTAAGGTGATGGTTTATAGCAGTGACGATCCGATTATCGCCAAGCGTCTGGAAGAAATGGGCTGTGTTGCAGTCATGCCTCTGGCCGGGCTTATTGGTTCCGGACTGGGAATTTGTAACCCGCATAATATTCGTCTGATTCTGGAAAATGCCAATGTGCCCATACTGGTGGATGCGGGTGTGGGGACTGCTTCTGATGCGACTATTGCCATGGAACTGGGCTGTGACGCGGTGTTGATGAATACGGCCATTGCCGGTGCGAAAAATCCGTTGCTGATGGCTTCAGCTATGAAAAAGGCCATTGAAGCCGGGCGTGAAGCCTTTCTGGCGGGGCGTATGCCGAAAAAAGCCTATGCCAGCGCCTCCTCACCTATTGACGGTACTTTTTTCTAGTGTTGGAACATTCCATAGAGACTACAAAAGTGAGCAATCACGCTGGAAAAAGGGTTATCAAAAGCTATGTAGTGCGTTCCGGTCGTATGACACAGGGACAGGAAAAAGCCTACACTGAGCTATGGCCGGTTTATGGTATAGAAGCCAATCAACAGACACTTGATTTTAAGCAACTGTTTGCCCGGCAGGCTCCGGTGATATTGGAAATAGGTTTTGGCATGGGGGATTCTCTGTGCGAAATGGCAGCCAGACACCCAGACAATAACTACATTGGTATTGAAGTGCACAGACCCGGAGTGGGGCGACTGCTTGGCAATATCAGTGAGCGAAAACTCAGCAATCTCAGAGTGATGCAATTTGATGCAGTTGAAGTGCTGAAAACACATATTCAGGATGAAAGTCTGACGGCAGTGTATCTGTTTTTTCCTGACCCCTGGCACAAAAGACGGCATCATAAACGGCGCATTATCCAGGATGAGTTTATTCAGCTGATCAGAAAAAAATTGCGCAGCCATGGTCAATTTCATATGGCAACAGATTGGCAGCATTATGCTGAGCAGATGCTGGAAACGATGAATAATGCCCCCGGCTTTAAAAACTGCGCCCGGGACGGTGAATACATACCGCGTCCCGTGTATCGACCGATTACCAAATTTGAACGTCGGGGTGAGCGGCTGGGGCATGGAGTATGGGATATCCTGTTTGAAAAAACAGGCTGAGAAATTTCAGGGGAATGTTTTTAGAAGCAAGCTTTTAAGGAGTTATTTTTTATGAATCTGACCTTGACCCTGGTTCCCGCAACATGGACTCTGATTGCCGACATTCTTCTGCTGCCGGTTCTGTTTCTGATCTATTATACCTTCCCGAGTAACTGGTTTAGCCGGCATTATAATATTTTTCTGGCAATATGTGTCGGCCTGGTGGTGCTCTGGTCCATGAAAGCCGGCATTCGTGCCGGAATGGAATATCACTTTTTGGGAGCGACACTGCTGACGCTGATGTTTGGCTGGCAACTGGCCATTCTGGGTGTTGCAATCGAGGTCCTGGTACTGGTCATAGTGGGTGATATTCAGTGGCAGGTGTTTGCCGTCAATGTTTTTTTAATGGGGGTTATACCGGTCACGGTGTCCTCATTAATACTGCTGCTGGTTGAACATAAACTGTACAACCATTTTATTACTTATTTTTTTGTGGGTGCTTTTGCTAATGCTGCACTGACAGTGGCCATCAGTGTTTATATTGCTGCGATGTTTATGGTTGCAGGCGGTGCGTACAGCTATGAATATATGAATTATGAGTACACACCCTATATCTTTCTTATGATATACCCGGAAGCCTTTTTAACCGGACTGGTTATTATTATTCTGGTGGTTAATTTTCCCCAGTGGGTACGTTCTTTTGATGACAATAAGTATCCCTATGGCAGCAAAGACTAGCCGCTGGTTTCCTTATCTCTAAACTGGCATAATGAGGGCCTGCTTTTTACTGTTAAAACAGGGCTCTGTTCTGTTTTGTTGAGTGATAATGTATGATTGTGTATGTTTAGTTATTTTGTAGGTTGGGTTAGCGCAACGTAACCAAAAAATTCTTTATATCAGTTAACTCTTTATCAGGGTAATTCATTATGGCAAATGTTGAGTTTGATCCGCAACTCATTAAACGATACGACAAGGCTGGACCTCGCTACACCTCGTATCCGACTGCAGTACAGTTTAGTGAGCAATATACTTCTGATACCTATAGCGCTTTTGCCGAAAAATCCAATCAATCCCAAAAGGCTTTGTCGCTGTATTTTCATATCCCCTTTTGCGATACGGTGTGCTTTTACTGTGGCTGTAATAAGGTGGTAACCAAGGACCGCTCAAAGGCCGCACCGTATCTGGAGCGGGTGTTTAAAGAAATTGCAATGCAGGCCAAATTGTTTGATCCGTCCCGGAAAGTGGATCAACTGCACTGGGGCGGCGGTACACCCACTTTTATCAGTCATGATGAAATGCGCCAGTTAATGGCGGTGACTCGACAGTATTTTAATCTGCATGACGATGACTCCGGAGAATATTCTATTGAAATCGATCCCCGTGAAGTCAGCCGCGAAAGTATCACATTGCTCAGG
>CBDTVA010000090.1:0-9219 GCA_965363935.1 uncultured Gammaproteobacteria bacterium
GTCGGCGCTGGTGTAAACGCCTACGACATCAAGGGGACGTGTGCTGCGAATTGTGATAAAGCCCTCGATATACCCCTGAGGAAAGCTGCCGCTATAGAATCTATCGCGAATCTCGTTGCAGTCGGTTTTCAAAGACTCATTACCATGCAGCTTTGTCCACATACGTCAATAATCCCACCGTGATGCACCACAACATCCCAAATGGTACCTGAGGCTGCGGGCGCAAAGGGATTTGAATAAGTCCAGCTTGCACCAAAGTCATTTGAAATCGCCAGGCCGCAATTTGTGCCTGCATTAACGGCAGCAGGATTATTCGGATCGACGGAAATTCCAGTTGCTGAAGGTTCACTAATCGCCGCTGCTTCAGCGCATGAACCTGGGGCAGGTGTAGCAGTAAGTGGTTTGGTCCAGCTGGCACCGCCGTCGTAGCTTACGTTGATTCCGGCAACACTGTTTACTCGTCCATCGTAAAGTGAAGAAGCATATAAAGCAAAACCGTCAGGCGAGACTTCGACATCAATGGTTAACATTGGCAGGTGAGCTTCAAGGCGAAACCACTGGCCGCCATTCACTTGAAAATCTGTTGTTTTGTATAGACCGCCAAATTCACTAGCGGCGTAATAAACATTTGCGTTCCCGTGGGTTGTAGCAAGGCCGTTTATTCGGCCACCTGTTGCACCATCGGGATCTGATGCATCGAGTGTTGATTGATCAGGGTTAATATCGGTAATGACGAATTGTGCATTAGCATCCGTAATTGAAATCAGGAAAAATAATATTAAAAGTAATCTTCCCGGACATGCAGGGAAAAACAATTGAGTCATGCGGAAACTCCCCTTCTCTTAATATTAAGAATGCAGACCGTTCTCGAAAACTGTCTTATCAGGCTAATTGATCGGGTCTGGCTTTGTGCCGGATGGTTTGTTTTCATCTGGCCTTATAAAGTCAACAGGACACACAGGAACCTGGTACCGAGCTGTTTCACTGACGTGCCATTGATCATCTACATTGGTACGCAAACGCCATAAATATTCACCACCTGGATCGCCGCCGGACCAATCAAAACTTGTTTCTGCGTTTTTTAGCTGGGCAATGGTTTTAAACTGTTTGGTTTTCCAGCCATTGTAATATTGGGTAATATCAAGCTTAATGTCTTTGGTTTGCTCGCCAAGAGTCCAGGAAAAAGATGCCTTCCAGGTTCCGGGTTCTATTGCACTGCAAGTTGCCTCAACCAGCAGATTAGTTGCGCCATCACTCGCTTGTGCGGTTTGTTTTTCCGCGCTGGAAATTGTAGGAAGTGCTAAGAAAAAAATGAATACAAGGTTTCGTGAATTCGCGAACATTTGAACCTCATTTGGATCAGGAGAAGTAGGAAAACAATCGCCTTATTTCGCTTGAATATGTACCATAAACCTTAAGAAATGTCAACCACTAAGATGACAAGTTGCAAAGTATATTTACCGGCTTCTGCCCACCTAAAATGCTTTTCAAAAAACTGGGAATGAAAACTGAATCTGAAATGGCTGAGTTAAGAATAACTCAACAAAGTGCCTAAAAGGATTATTTCATGAACTACTTTCTGCTCTGTCTGGACGCTATCAAAAAATAATTATCAGTCCGGATAGAAGATTCAGAAGTAGTTCCTGATTGTTACTTCATAAAGGTGTACTCTCGTTCTATTAATTCTACCAACGAGATTTTTGAGCCTCCTTTATGCTAACAAGTATTAGTGTGCTAAAATAATGTAAAACTAGTAAAGTTAAAACACTAATGCAGGGGTCAACTTAATGAAATTTAAGCTTTTTCTTTTAATAATTTTCTTATCAACTGTTTTTTCTTCTGCTCATGTTCTGGCAGAAGTGGGTAATCTCAGTAATGAGCAAATGAAACAATTAATGGCTGAAAATGTACCGCTAATTGATATCCGCAGACCAGAAGAGTGGAAGAGCACCGGGGTCATTGGTGGCAGCAAACTGATCACTTTTTTTGATTCTCGCGGCAATTTTAACCTGGAAAAATGGCTGGCTGAGCTGGATAAAGTTGCGGGGAAGAATGACAAGCTTATTCTAATTTGCCGTTCCGGAAACAGAACCGGTCAGGTAGCACAATATCTGGATAAAAAATTGGGCTATAAACAGGTCTATCATCTGAAAAATGGCATAAAAAAATGGATTAAGGCTGACGAAAAAGTGGTTTCGGCAAAATAAATACCTGATTTATTGTCGTTAAAATCCACAGTCACTTTAACTGTTTAAGCGAGTTTAAAAAACCGGCAATTTGCCGGTTTTTTTTGTCGCAATATCCTGTCTGGTTTTTTTACTATTGTGTTATAATTTATCGTTTTAATGATAAAACTTATTGATACAGAGGATTGGAATTGCAGGAATGATTAATAAAACTGATGATTTACGTATTCGTGGTATACAAGAGGTAATAGCACCAGAAACAATTCATAAACAGTTTCTCAGTACTGAAAATGCTCAAAATACGGTCACAGAAACCCGGCAGGAGATTCATAATATCCTCACAGGCGAAGATGATCGTCTGATAGTTATCATCGGCCCCTGTTCGATTCATGATGTCAAAGCAGCCAGAGAATATGCTTCGCACCTTAAAACGGCTCGTGAAAAACTGGAAAACGATTTATTGATTATAATGCGGGTTTATTTTGAAAAACCACGTACAACGGTCGGCTGGAAAGGTTTGATTAATGATCCTGAACTGGATGATTCTTTTGAAATTAACAAAGGCCTGGGTATGGCCCGTGGGTTACTGGTGTATCTGAATGATATGGGAATTCCAACTGCAACGGAGTTTCTCGATCTGATCAGTCCTCAATATGTTGCCGATTTAATCAGCTGGGGAGCGATTGGTGCCCGAACCACTGAAAGCCAGGTTCATAGAGAACTGGCTTCAGGCTTATCCTGTTCGGTGGGTTTTAAAAACGCCACAGATGGCGGTGTAGGAGTTGCCATTGACGCAATTGCTTCTGCCAGTCGCCCGCATGTCTTTCTATCCGTCACCAAGCAGGGGAAATCGGCTATTTTTTCCACTAAGGGCAATGAAGATTGTCATATAATTTTGCGTGGCGGTAAAGAACCCAATTATGATACCACTCATGTTGAGCAGGTTGCGGCAGAGTTAGAAAAATCCGGAACCAAACCCAACCTGATGATTGATTTTAGTCATGCCAACAGTCAAAAACAACACAAAAAGCAAATTGATGTAGCGGAAAACATTGCTCAACAAATTGCTGAAGGTGACATGCGTATTATCGGAGCTATGATTGAAAGCCATCTGATAGAGGGGCGTCAGAATTGTACTGATAGCAATAATCTGATCTATGGACAGAGTATTACTGATGCTTGCCTTGGCTGGGATGATAGTTTTGATGTGCTCACTAAATTATCTGAAGCTGTGCAACAGCGCCGTGTAAATGCCAGCACTGAATAAACAGTTTTTCTCTGTAAAAAATGGAGTTGTTGAATGGGATTAGTAATAGGTGTTCTGGCAGGATTGCTGGTTGTTTTTTTGTTAGGCTACGTGACTGTTAAAAAACCCGTTTTTGGCGGCGTTTTAAGCAGTATTTCGTTAATTCTCGTCCTGATTGTCATATTTTTTTATTTTCAGGAAGATAAACGGGTAGAAAATCAAAAACAACGTATTCCTGTTGACCAGATTGGAATATCTGATATTAATCATAGTTTCGCTTATGGCAATAACTATAAACTAACAGCCAATATAATAAATAATTCCCCGCGCTATAGACTTCAGGCGGTTTTTTTGCAAGTCTCGTTTTTACAGTGTGGGGAAGATGAAAGCAGCCCGGAAAATTGTCAGCTAATCGAAAAAAAATTGCATAAAGTCAGTACCCGATTAGCGCCGGGAAGGTCTGCCAGTATAGAAGCCTATATAAAGCTTGATGATTCAGTGCAAGCACAGGGCTCTGTATCGCAAAGAATGAAAAACATACGTTGGCAGGTAAAGGTTGCTTCAGGGGTGGCGCGTTAAAACTAAAGCTTCTCTGAAACTTTACTGAAACTGATGATATCAGCACTGTATTGGTTACTGCAACCATCATGGTGCTGATTTTTGTCAGATTGTTTCAGCACGCTGATTTCACCTGCATGAGCAAGTTTAGCCAGAGCATTCTGGAGGCTTTGATAACTTTCCAGCATCATTTGGGATATTTTGATACAGCTGTGTAAAGGATTATTCGAGCGTCTGCGTTCCATGTCGATTTGAAACTGCAGTCCTTTGAGACGTCTTTGATAGTGTTTCGGTGCATTGTCAATAAGTTGGCTGCACAATTTTTTCCGTAGTTGTTCCAGACCTTCTGGATCTTCTTTTGCTAGTCTGATTAATTCACTCACATCGGGTAATTGATTATCCATATTGGCACCTGTAATCTCATTGGCCTGAACAATTCTGGTTATTTTTTATCCATTTTAGTATATATTTATAAACTAATCAATAGCTGCATTGTTGAGCTTTGTTCATAAACCCAACCAGAATTTTTTTAATTTTACATCATAAGGTCTGAAGATTATGACTGTTCAGGGTATTTTATGTCTCACTGTACTTTTCTTCTTTAAGCAATCGGTCTATTTCCTGATAGATTCTGGTAATGTTTTTTTTAAGCTGATCATCGCTCATATCAAGCAATTCGTAGTCAGTCTGGCTAACAATTTCCATCAGAGCAGGCGCGCCAATGTAACGCAGGCCACCGTGAATTTTGTGAATAATTTTTCTTAACTCTTCTTTGTTTCCCTCTTGTAGCTCTTTTTGTATGCTTTGTTTGTATGCCGGTAACTCTTTGATTAACATAGCCAGTAAATCGTCAGCCAGTTTTTTATTTCCTGCAACAAGCTGAATTGCTTTGTGCTGATCCAGAATTGCGAGCGTGTCAGACATTATCCCTCCGATGAAATACATTATTCACATTTATAAATATAACATAAGGGTATAAAATATCCGAGTATCGTTTTACGGGCGTTAAAAAAGTGCGGTTAAACTTTAGACAGGCATAAGAATGAACTATCCCTCAATTGAAGAATTTGTTGGCAATACCCCCCTGGTCAAATTACAACGTATGCCTGGTGATACCAGTAATCAAATCCTGGTAAAGCTTGAAGGCAATAATCCGGCAGGTTCTGTGAAAGACAGACCTGCACTGAGTATGATCAAACGCGCAGAACAACGGGGTGATATAAAACCGGGTGATACCCTGATTGAGGCGACCAGTGGTAATACCGGCATTGCACTGGCCATGGCAGCAGCAATGAAAGGCTATAAGATGCTACTAATTATGCCCGAACATATGAGTGAAGAGCGCCGTGGAGTCATGAAAGCCTTTGGTGCTGAAATTATATTGACTCCGAAAGAAGGCAGTATGGAGGCGGCTATTGATCTGTCCCGGGAGATGGAAGCAGAAGGAAAAGGAATTGTGCTGGATCAATTTTCTAATCAGGACAATCCAATTGCCCATTATTTTGGCACCGGTCCTGAAATCTGGCGTGATACTCAAGGGGAAATTACCCATTTTGTCAGTTCCATGGGAACCACGGGGACTATTATGGGCACCTCCCGGTTTTTAAAAGAAAAAAATCCAGATGTTCAAATTGTGGGTGTACAACCTACGGAAGGTTCTCAGATCCCCGGGATTCGGCGTTGGCCAGAAGAGTATTTGCCCAAAATATATAATGCAAAGGAAGTTGATACCATATTAGATGTGACCCAGGAAGAAGCTGAAAATACGGTCAGGCAGCTGGCCTCAGAAGAAGGTATTTTTGCCGGCGTCTCATCAGGAGGAGCAGTGGCCGCTGCACTGAAGCTGTCTGAAACAGTAGAAAATGCCACAATTGTAGCAATCATCTGCGACCGGGGGGATAGATACCTGTCAACCGGGGTATTTCCGGCATAGCGCTTTCAATACAAGAGTGTGTTTTTTATTCTATGATAAGTTTATGTTTATAAAACACCACAGACAGGTAATACCCTGATGGCGTCCATATGGCTGCTGTTAGTCTTTTTGTCCTGTCTGTTTTTCAGTCACATCACTTCGGCCATTGACAGCATCAATCTATCAATTGAAAAAATCCACTTACAACCTGACCTGACTAATACCAGTTCACTGGTAAATGATCTGCACCTGGATCAGCTGGAGCTGTTGCTCGATATCAGTTCGTCACCTGCTAATTTCACAATTGATCTAGCAAAGTTGAAGTTACCTGAACCCTATTCAAAACTCAGTTCATTGAAAGTGTCATGTCAATCATTGAGCTTTGAAATACTGGAACTTTCCTGCCCTGAAGGCCGTATTTCAATAATGGGATTGTTGGCAAAGGAGACTCTAAGTAAAGCTGAGTTTTCACTAAATTATAATGTATCGACAGATAAACTAACCCTCAGTCTCGACAGGTTGAAAATTGGTGATGGAGAAATTTCTATGCAAATACAAGTCAATAGAACCCAGTGGCAAGCCAATATTCAAGCAAAAAATCTGCAATATCAATATCTCAGGCCTTATCTTTTACATTATATGAAAGATGTTGCCGCAAAGGTTGAGGAAGCGGGAGCAAGGGCAAATTTTTCGCTGCAACTTTCAGGTTCTATGTCTTCAGGATCTCTATCTTCAGGATCTATGTCTTCAAGAGTGTCTAATCAATCGTCTGAACAAAATGAACTAAAAATTCAGGCTATTGAATTTAAAGGTTATTTTGATCAAATTCACTATGTGCACGGAGATGATATAGCCGATAACCTGAGCTTTAATTTGCACTTAAAACTTCAACAAAATAAACAGCTCCCACAGAGTTATCAAGCCACTTTTTTAGTTGATAAACCTAAAGGCGAACTTTTTCAAAACGGCATTTACCTTGCGTTAACCGGTAATGAACGATTTCAGGGTAAATTAAAGTATCACCAGGATAAAAAATCAATTGATTTTTCCCGTATAAAGATTATTCTGCCCAATATATTGGATTTTCAGGCCAGTGGGCGATTTGATCCCGGCGCTTCTGGACGGGGCAATGGGACTGGTTTAAGTAAAACTAATATTCCCCAAATAAACGTCTTACTGGATATAAAGGATTTTACTCAATTTAGTCAGCTTTATTTAAATAATATTTTAGAAGGCAGTGATTATGAAGGCTTGCAAATCGAAGGCGGGTTTAAAGTTAAATTAGACAAAAATAAACAAATGATAGATTTTTCAGGGCAATTCAATGATCTTTCCCTGGAATTTAACGAACAATTTTCATTTATTGATGTGAACGGAAAAGTTTTTTGGAATAATCGTCAACAAAACAAATCGCCTGTGCCCGAGAGCCTTCTTTCCTGGCAATATGCCACTTTAAACCAACTTCCGTTGAGACATACACAGCTTAACTTTGCTACCCATAATAGCAATTTAAAATTAACACAGGAAACAGATATACCTTTGTTTGATGGTGCTCTGCATGTTAATAGTCTGGATATCAAGCAGATAGGTCAATCTTCTGAGTATAGTAGCAACACAAAAAATCAGCTTGTTCAGAATCAAACGCGTAAAAGCAACAGCATGACCGTGATCATAGATGGCATAATAAAGCCGGTTTCACTGAACCTGGTCTCAGAACATTTCGGCTGGCCTTTGCTGGATGGTACTTTATCAGCAGTAATACCGTCCACGACATATAATGAACACTATCTGGAAGTAGGAGGAGCTTTGATGTTACAGGTCTTTGATGGTGTGGTTGTTATCAAGGATCTGGTCATTGAACAACCTCTTCAGGATAGTGCCCGTTTATCTGCTAATATTGATTTGAATAATCTTAATCTTGAATCACTGACAAAAACTTATGATTTTGGAAAGATTGAGGGCAGGGTGGAAGGCAAATTTTCCGGACTGGTATTACAATCCTGGCAGCCAGAAGCTTTTGATGCCTATATTAGAACTCCAAAAAATGATAATAGCAGGCACAGGATTAGCCAGAAGGCAATAGATAATCTGTCCAGTCTGGGAGGTGCTTCTGGACTACTGTCTCGAAGTTTTCTCAGCTTTTTTAAAACGTTTGGTTACGACCGAATCGGCTTAAGCTGTAAACTTAAAAATAATGTCTGCACGATGTCAGGTGTTGAACAAAAAGGGGATAGCTACTATATTGTTAAAGGTGGCGGTTTACCAAGAATTGATGTCATGGGCTTTCAAAATCAGGTTAACTGGCAAGTGCTTATCAGTCGACTCAAAGCAATTCAATCAGCTAATCAGGCAGTGATTCAACCTTGAACTGTAGAATAATAGTAAACGTTCAGGTTTGATTAAGCCAGGCTATGTTAAATTCAGTCATGACAATAAAAAATGTCAATAAATCATATTATGGTGAAAAAATGAATACAAACACTCTTTCCATACAGCAACATCACCTACGTCAGTTATTATTAGCTTTTTTAATCAGTTTTACGCTTATTTCCTGTGTGACAATTAATATCTATTTTCCGGCAGCAGCCGCTGAAAAGGCTGCTGAAAAAATTGTTGATGGGGTACTGAAGTCAGGTGAACCAGGACTAAAACCAGAGTTGAAACCAGAGTTGAAACCAGAGCTTAAACCTGCACAGGAATCTGCTAATCCTCAAACATTATTTAAACATAAAAGCTTGCAAAATAATAATCAATCCCAAGCAAGAACACTGCTTGTTATTGTTGACTTTTTTATTCCTGTCGCAGAAGCAGGGCAGGCTAATATTTCCATTGAAACAGCTAAAATTCGTTCAATCCGTAATAGTATGGAGAAACGCCAGTCTAAATTACGATCTTTTTATCAGTCCGGTGCAGTAGGTTTTACCAATAATGGTCTTATTGCAAGCGTGAGCAACTCGGGTTTATCGGTAAAACAAAGATCTACGGTTAATAAACTGATTAAGGCTGAAAACAAGGATCGGTTGGCACTTTATGCTGAGATTGCAAATGCAAACGGCCATCCGGAATGGCAGGCTGATATACAGAAAACTTTTAGTAAAACCTGGATCAACAAAATTTCATCGGGCTGGATGTACCAGAAACCATCAGGTCAGTGGGGTAAAAAATAACAAACTTTCTTAAAACAATATCATGTAAGGGCAGTCGCAAAAATTAATTTGCATTTATCAGTTTTCAATTGCCATTCTATCAAGGCGCGAGGAAGGCGAATAGTCAACTATTTAACTGACGAGCAACGTAGATAGAATGAGTAAGTGGAA
>CBDTVA010000091.1:0-9084 GCA_965363935.1 uncultured Gammaproteobacteria bacterium
GAATTTGCCCTCCAGTATAAAAAAACTGGTATTTACTGCTGCAATTGATGGTGAACAAACCATGAAGCAGATGAGTTCCGGGTATATAAGAATCTCAGATGGAACAAATGATGTGATTCGTTTCCCGTTTGATGGAAATCAATTCAGTCAGGAAAAAGCAATTATTATTGGTGAGTTGTATTTCAAAGATGTGTGGCGATTTGGTGCTGTAGGTCAGGGATTTAACGGCGGACTCAGTGCATTATTAAAGCACTTCGGCGGTGAAGAAACACCTGCATCGCCACCGTCTGAACCAAAGCCTGAAGCAGCGCCAGCAAAAATTAGCTTGAGTAAGGTTACACTGGAGAAAAAAGGGGATAAACAATCCATATCTCTGGAAAAAACCAACTCAATGCAGCCTATACGCGTGAACTTGAACTGGGATGGCAACCAGAACAAGAGCCAGAAAAAGAGTTTCTTTGGTTTTGGTAAAGCTGAAGCTCCTGACCTGGATTTAGGCTGTTTTTTTCGCATGAAAGACGCAAAAATCGGTGTAATTCAAGCACTTGGTAATAGTTTTGGAAGTAAAACACACTATCCGTTTATTCTACTGGATAAAGATGATCGAAGCGGCAATGCTGCTGACGGTGAAAATCTGACCATTTATCGTCCGGATCTGCTTGAATTTGTGATTATCTTTGCGATGATTTATGAAGGTGCGCAGGATTTCACTTCAGTCAATGGTCGATTAACCATCAAAGATCCAAAAGGAAATGAAGTTCTTATCCCGTTAAATGCGCCTGATCACAGTATTCGCTTTTGTGTTGCCGCATCTTTTAAAAATACAGGTATGAACCTGGAACTTACTAAGGAGGAAAAATACTTTCGTAATGAGCACAGGGAGGCAGATCAGCATTATGGTTTCGGTTTTAATTGGAAATCAGGCAGCAAATAAGTTGGATTTACCTTATAAAGTTACTATATATAACCTATAAGTTGATAAGCTCGTAAAACATTTAGCTATATAATTCAAATTTAAGGAAACAAATATGTTGTCAAATTTTTTACAACAAGCGCGTAATAAACTGAATGAGATGAAAAACGAGGCATTAAAATACAAATCTAAAGATTTTCTCAATGCCGCATTAGGGGGAAGTGCTTTAGTTATTATGGCTGATGGAAAAATCGATCCTCAGGAAAAAATCAAAATGATGGCTTTTATCGAGAATCATGAAGCATTATCCATCTATGATACTTCCGAGGTTGTTAAGACCTGGAAAGATTATATAGACACTTTAGAGATGGATGCTGATATTGGTAGCGCAAAAGCTATGGCTGCATTAGGTAAAATAAAAGGTAAAGAAGAACAGGCCCGGTTAGTGCTGAGAATGGTCTGCGCAATTGGTGCATCGGATGGTGATTTTGATGCTGATGAGCAACGTGTCGCGGCAAAAATAGCATTAGAATTAGGCTTAAATCCATCTGAATTTGACTTAAGTTAAGATTTGATGAAACTTGGCGGTAGATATAGCAATGATGTTACTCGCCGACAAAAGCTATGCAGTTGCCGGTGAACAAGTCGTTATTTTAAATTAAATTAGGAGAAAGACAAATGGCTGTAAGCCTAAGTAAAGGTGGTCGAGTTAATTTAGAGAAAGAAGCCCCCGGTTTGCAAAATGTGCTGTTGGGTTTAGGCTGGGATGTGAAAAAAACTGATGGTGCAGACTTTGACCTGGATGCTTCAGTGTTAATGCTCGATGCCGATGATAAGGCCATTGGTGAAAATAGCTTTATCTTTTATAACAATAAAACCAGTGCCTGCGGTTCGGTGGCTCATCTGGGTGATAACCGTACCGGTGAAGGGGAGGGGGATGATGAAGTGATCACAGTGGCATTGGCAAAAGTTCCTGAAAATGTCATTAAAATGACCGTTGCAGTCACTATTCATGACGCTGAATCCCGTAACCAGAATTTCGGTCAGGTTGATAATGCCTTTATTCGTGTTGCCAATAATGACAACAATGAAGATATTGCGCGTTATGATTTAACCGAAGATTATTCATCAGAAACTTCACTTATTTTTGGTGAATTGTATCGTAAAGAGGGTGAATGGCGTTTTGCCGCCAAAGGCGATGGTTTTGCCGGGGGTTTGAATGCGTATTTAGCCACTTACGGTATTGAATCTTAATACTTACTTACTAACTAACTAATTAATTTTATTTTAACAACTAATAATGGAGTGAATCATGGGCGTGTCTTTACAAAAGGGTGGTAACGTTAGTTTAGAAAAAGCAGCACCGGGAATGACAAAAATACTGGTGGGTTTAGGTTGGGATGAACGTGCTACTGATGGTGCTGAATTTGATCTGGATGCCAGCGTGTTTCTTTTAAATGAAGGTGGAAAAGTACGAGCTGACAACGATTTTATCTTCTATAACAATCTGTCCTCCGCATGCGGTTCAGTGGTTCATCAGGGTGATAATAGAACGGGTGAAGGTGCAGGCGATGATGAAGCGGTAAAAATTGATTTATCTAAAGTGCCTGCTGATGTTCATAAAATTTCAGTGACTGTTACGATTCATGATGCCCAGACCAGAGGTCAGAACTTCGGTCAGGTGGCTAATGCCTTTATTCGGGTGGTCAATGATGAATCCAATGAAGAAGTTGCTCGCTATGACTTGTCAGAGGATTATTCTATTGAAACAGCCATGATCTTCGGAGAGATATATCGTCATAGCGGTGAATGGAAATTCAAAGCCGTTGGACAGGGCTTTGAAGGCGGCTTGAATGCGTTGGCGACTGGTTTTGGTATTAACCTTGGATAACTGAGATAAATCATCTATGATGAAACACATTCAAGCTGGAACTCTGAGCATTGATTTTTCTCAGGGCCAAGCACGTCTGCACGAACTGATAGACTTTGCCAGCAGGGAAAATGAAAAACGTGGATTTCTCTTTGTCAGCAAAGTGCTTGGAAAACACGTTCCGGTGAAGCCTTCGGTCATGCGCAGCATCTATGATGAACTGGCAGACTTATGTACCATTGACAGCCACACATATGTCATTGGTATGGCAGAAACTGCTACTGGTCTGGGTGCTGGAGTGGCCGACAGTCTGGCTAGAAAAAATCCGCAACTGAATGTGTTTTATCAGCATACTACCCGTCACCATTTGAACCATCCTGTCTGGTTTACTTTGGATGAAATTCATTCACATGCTGTCGATCATATTCTGTATCGACCCGAGGAGTCTGTTTACCAGGGCATTCAGTCCTGTGAACGTTTGCTTCTTGTGGATGATGAAATGACGACAGGAAGAACATTATTACAACTGGCGGAAGGTGTACTTGAACGAGTACCTACTATTAAAGAGTTGCTCATTGTGACACTGGTCAGTTGGTTAAAAAAAGACAAGATGAAAATTTTTCAGGAATTTTCCGTCCCGGTAAAATTTGTGCAATTAATTAAAGCTGAATTTTCCTTTAAAGCCAATCCGCAGTTTTCCGCTCATCTGCCCGAAAATGTGGATGATGGAGTTTGTTATGAACAATCCCGTAATGATTTAGGACGTACTGGTTTAGCAATGCCATATGAGCTGTGCAAAGCTACAGAACTATTACATTCTGAACATAACGAAGCATTGGTCGTTGTCGGCACGGGTGAGCATTTATACTATCCTTTTTTACTAGCAGAACAATTAGAAAATAAAGCCGATGTGCTTTTTCAATCTACAACTCGCTCCCCGATTTTAACAGGGGATGCCATTCAGCGTAAAATTCGTTTTCCTGTCAGTAATGATAAAGTGAATTTTATTTATAACCTCCCGACTGACCGGCAAAAATTAATACTCTGTGAAAGTGAAAGCTTATCAAATGAAAATGGTTTGCTTAATGGTCAACAGGAAGAAATTGAGCACAATGAAGCCATTGAATCAGCCATCGAAATCTAAAATTGCTATATTCACTGATCTGGATGACACTTTAATCCAGACCAGAGGTAAATTGCCTGAAAATGCCAATACGACACTGGGTGCAACAGATCGGGCAGGGAATGAGCTATCATTTTTTACCCAAGCACAAAAAATGATGCTGGATATGTTTGCTCAAAATGGTGCCGAGATCGTACCGGTTACCGGACGAAATACCGATGCACTCAATCGGGTACACTATGAGTTTCAAAGTTATCGTGCAGTATCCCATGGTGCGGTTGTATTGAAAGATAATGATACCGTTTGTGAAAACTGGTTGAGTGAAATAGAGCCTCATTTATTAGATTGGCCAGAGTTATTAGAAAGCTGTAACCTGGAAATTCAGCGAATTATTCAAAGCCATAAGCTTGATGCGAGAACACGAGTGATTATTGATAAGGGTGTACCCGCTTATATATCTGTGAAAGGACAGAGCCAGGATCTGGAAACGATTAAACAGCACAATCCACTGGAGGCAAAATTTAATCGTCATGAGAACGGTCGTAACCATGCTCTATTGCCACCCTATGCGAGCAAAAAAAAGGCTGTGGAGTACATAATAAAACAACTACAGCTGGATGTGAATGATTTAATTATAGGCATCGGTGACAGTTTATCCGATCTGGATTTTATGAGTAGCTGTCAGTTTTCAATGATGCCGGTGAACAGCCAGATTGCAAAGGAATTGGTGTATGCCTGAAGCACAAAGAAAAATTCCCTGCAATGAACCTTTAACGGGCAGTTATGCACCTGAGGATTGTCTGTTTTTATTAAAACCAATCCCGGCACAATATCACAGCATCGAAAATAAAGAACAATTGATTCAGTCCGGGCAGTTACATTATTCCGAGATGATCCATAAAGAGTCTCCGCCAACACAGGAATATAGCAATCTTTTTTTACACATGACGGAGCAATACAAAACTCGTCTGGCGAAAGAAATTATGTCCCTGGCCAAACTGATTGCAGAAAAACGAACTGGCAATATCACCTTATTATCTCTGGCGCGGGCAGGGACTCCGATAGGGGTTCTGTTGCAACGAGCTTTAACCCAGTTATTACACCGCAAGTCTGCACATTACTCAATCTCAATTATTCGCGACAAAGGAATTGACGACAACGCCCTGGATTATGTACTTGATCAGGGACATGATCCGAACAGCATTGTGTTTATTGATGGCTGGACCGCTAAGGGAGTGATCAGCAAAGAATTGCATCAGGCTATTGCTTCTTATAACCACAGCAGAGAGGTTTTTATTGCCCCGGAGCTGTTTGTTGTCTCTGATATCGGAGG
Source organism: uncultured Gammaproteobacteria bacterium (assembly GCA_965363935.1). GTDB lineage: Bacteria > Pseudomonadota > Gammaproteobacteria > GRL18 > GRL18 > CBDTVA01. The sequence continues at coordinate 5,240 of CBDTVA010000091.1, forward strand.
TACTGCTGATGTGCAGGCAACTTTTGACGATTACACTATTCCCAGTGCCTTAATGAATTCAACAGTTTCCGGGCTCGTATCCCGGTCGATTTTAAATGAACAGATTGGTCCGTTGGATTTTCATGGCTGTGTTCAATATCAACATTTAAGATCTCATGACTTATCCGTCTGGTTTGTGGATGAAGTGTTTAAGGAAATGCGCACGGACGATCTGACGCCCGGCATTCAGGAATCGAAATCATCCAGACGGCAAATAACCAAGGCATTTCTTGACAGAATTCAGTCAGACTATGCTGTTTCAGATATTAATCGAATTAAACCCGGCATTGCAGAAGCCACCAGAGTACTCTTGAGACGGGTGCCGGATCAGCTGCTTATACGCCATTTCGGGCATGTGGATACACAACATCTGGAACGCTTAGCTCTGGAAAAATCAGTCCCGGTAAGAGAAATTTCCGACATGCCGTTTGGCGCATGTGCATTAATTAAAGACGTACTCAAATAAGGATACATTTATGCCGGAACATGTGAGTTATTTTGATCTAGGAGCTACACTTTATACACCTTGCACCCATGGAAAATTATCCTCTTTGTTACAACAGGGGTCGCCTTTAACCCGTTCTCTGGTAATGTGCCTTGAAGATTCAGTGAAGGAAGATGAACTGGCTCTGGCATTGAACAATTTAAAAAAATCACTTAAAGAGTTCAATCCGGACACTAAGGTAAAACGCTTTATCAGACCACGAAACCCACTGGTATTGGCGGAAATATTAAGTTATGACAATATCGATAAAATCGATGGTTTTGTGTTGCCAAAATTTGATTTAAACACTATAGATCTATATAAAAAAGTAATCGATGAACAGGAACACAGTCATTTTTCTTATATGCCTATTCTGGAAACGGCTCAGGTGTTTGACAGCAATGCTATGATTAAATTGCGACAACTGCTTAAAGACTGGGGCAGTAAAATAACCTGTCTTCGGATAGGTGGTAATGATTTGATGGATATTTTAGGTATTAAGCGTATGAATGGCATGACAACCTATGATACTCCACTTAGAAATGTGATCGATCAATTGATTATTCTTTTTCGCCCGGAAGGTTTTGAACTCTCAGCCCCGGTTTTTGACATTATTGAAGATTTGGAGACGCTTAAAAAAGAAGTTACGATGGATTTATCGTATGGCTTTTATGCTAAAACCGCCATCCATCCCTCTCAAATTAATGTCATAGAGAGTGCATTTTCTCAATTCTCTGAAAGCCACCTGGTTCAGGCAGAACGTGTATTGGATGACAATGCCCCGGCAGTGTTTAAATTCAATGGTCAAATGATGGAACAAACCTGTCATAAAAGCTGGGCAACAAGAACAAGGCAATTTGCAGAAAGGTATAACTGAATACAATCCTGGCTTGTTGATTTTACATGCAAGCATTTTTATCAATAACTCTTTATTAATGGAGAAGAAATTATGGCAGTATCACTGCAAAAAGGACAACGCATCAGTTTAGAAAAGGATGGCGGTGGTCAAATGACACAAATGTGTGTTGGTGTCAATTGGGGGGCCATTGAGAAAAAAGGTTTCTTTGGCGGGACTAAAAAAGAAGCGGTTGACCTGGATGCCAGTTGTGCGACATTTGATACTGGAAAAAATCTTATGGAAGTCGTTTATTTTGGTCAACTGCGCGGTCAGGGTATTCAGCATTCCGGTGATGATTTAACCGGTGATATGGATGGTGATGATGGTTTAGACAATGAAGTCATTGTTGTAAACCTGGATCAGGTCGCGCAAAATGTTGAACAAATTGTATTTGTTCTGAATTCTTTCCAGGGACAGGACTTTAAGACCATTCCATTTGCTTCTATCAGACTCTATGAAGGCACACCATCACGAGTGGATAATGTGCATGCTAAATTTGATATTGCCAATGACCCAAAGTTTGCCGGTTCTGTGTCAATGGTTATGGGTAAATTGTATAAAAAAAACGCACAGTGGAAGTTTACAGCGATCGGTGACACCACGAATGACAAAAAATTAGAGCAGACAATGCAATCTGTCCAAGCTGAATATTTATAAACGCAATAAACAATGGTTCAATATCGGAACATCTGATTCATTCAAATGGTTCGATATTGAATAATACGTTTTCTGATGTGGGTAATATTTCTTATTAGACTAATCAAGGGACCGGTTAATAGAAGTTTGCTTATATCATTCTAAATTTTTTACAGGAGTTGCAAATGAGACGTTTACCTGTTTATCTTCTAATAGATACTTCCGGTTCAATGTATGGTGAGCCAATTGAATCTGTAAAAAATGGCCTGCAATCTTTACTGTCTTCTTTACGTCAGGACCCCTATGCTTTAGAGACGGCTTTTTTATCAGTCATTGAGTTTAATACCCAGGCAAATCAACTCGTCCCTCTGACCGACCTGGTGAACTTTCAAATCCCCGAGTTAAAACCAACGGGCGTGACTGCTTTAGGTGAAGCATTGGCTCTGCTGGCAGATAAAATCACCACGGAAGTGAAAAAAACAACCATGGATGAGAAAGGTGACTGGCGTCCTTTGATCTTTATTTTTAGTGACGGTGGTGCCACCGATGATTTGCAAAAAGGCATTAATGCTTTAAAGCAGGTTAAAACGGGCATTGTGGTCGCCTGTGCTGCAGGTCAGGGAGCAATGGAAGATGAGTTAAGAAAAATTACCGAATCGGTTGTGAAACTGGATAATGCAGATTCCAAAGCCATTTCGGCATTTTTTCAATGGGTTTCAGCCAGTATTTCCACTAATTCGCAAAAAGTTGAAACTGGAGAAAATGAAGTTTCTGAGTTGGCTGAACTTCCACCGCCGCCACCAGAAATTAATGTCGTCGATCTGACGAAACGCTGAAGCCTTTTCCCACTAAGAATGGAGACATAATTTATGAGCAGAAGACTGCCTGTGTATTTATTAATTGACAGTTCCGGTTCAATGCACGGTGAACCGATACATGCAGTTAATGTTGGGATCAGTTCCATGTTGTCTGCTTTAAGGCAGGACCCCTACGCACTGGAATCGGTTCATCTTTCTTTAATTACCTTTGATCGGGAAATTAAAGAATTGTTGCCCTTAACCCCGTTAGATCAGGCGCAAATAGGCGACATTGAACTACCAAAATCCGGTGCGACCCACATGGGGGAAGGATTGCAGTTTCTGGCGGAAAAAGTCAATAAAAATGTCCTGAAATCTTCTGATGACACCAAGGGTGATTTCCGTCCTATGCTTTTTATTATGACGGACGGTTCACCATCAGACTTGATGGTTTTTAAAGAAGCGCTGCCGAAAATTAAAGCCTGTAATTTTGCTGAAATTATCGCTTGTGCCGCAGGACCAAAAGCGAATACGGATTATCTAAAAAAGATCACCGATCAGGTTGTGGTATTGGACAATATGGACAGTTCAGCATTTGCTCAGTTCTTTAAGTGGGTGAGTGATTCCATCACCGCAGGTTCAATGAGTGCAGGCGTTGAGGGGCCAATGGACAGTAAATTACCTCCACCGCCTCCTGAAGTTCAAATCGTTTTATAAGGATACATCATGCGCCGCTTACCTGTTTTCTTTGTTCTGGATGTTTCTGAATCCATGATTGGTGAACCTCTGCGTAGAATAGAGGTTGGCATTGAAAAGATTGTGTCTTCTTTGAGACAGGATCCTCACTCACTGGAAACTGTTTTTATTAGTTTGATTGCCTTTGCGGGAAAGGCAAAAGCTATTACACCGCTGATTGACCTGATTTCATTCTATCCACCAAAAATTCCACTCGGAAAGGCGGTAAAGAGCCAGAATGCATCCAGCTGATTGT
>CBDTVA010000092.1:0-9080 GCA_965363935.1 uncultured Gammaproteobacteria bacterium
GTTCTGCAAAAGTGGATGCTCAACCTAAAGCAACTGGCAATAAGAATAACGGGCAAGAATTATTTGCACAAATATGTGCCGGTTGTCATGGTACTGATGGTCAGGGATATGCTGCCGGTGTTGCCGGAACAGCAATTGGCAAATCCGGTTTTCTCAATAAAGTATCCGATGGCTTTATCCGTACAATGATTAAAGAGGGACGTTCCAATACTCGTATGAGAGGATTCTCCGGTTCGGGAGGGTTAGCCAATTTAACAGACTCAGAAATTGATGATGTTATTATTTATCTGCGCGCTTTGAACTAATTAACAGGATAAAATCATTATGAAACGTTGTAAAGACATCTCCCGACGAGATTTTATAAAAAACAGTACTTTTATCACCGGTTCTGCTGCAGGTGCCAGCTTATTAGTGGGGGCAAATCCGGAACTTGAAGCTTCATCTTCTGTCACAGCACCAAAAACCAAACAAACGACCGCACTGGCACAATGCCCTTATTGTGGTGTTGGCTGTGGCACTGTTATTGTTTCTGAAAATGGTCGTATTGTTTCCATGCGTCCTGACAAAGATCATCCAACGAACTACGGTTTGCAGTGTATTAAAGGCTTAACAGCGGCGGAACCCATTTATGTTGACCGCATGGAAGGTGATTCCTATGTTCGAAAGGATGTTTGGGCCGAGTGGAACAAACCAAACCATGGTGATATAGAATACACCAGTAAAACCAAAAATTCCTTTGATGAAGAACTTTTTGTCCGCGTACCCTACCATGATGCATCCGATATGGTTGCTCGTAAAGTCGCACACTTTGCCAAAAAATACGGTGGTAATTCCATTGCGTTGTATGGTTCAGGTCAGCTAACCATGGAAGGCCAATACCTGGAAAACCTGTTTATGAAAGGGGTACTGGGTTCCAATACCATTGAAGCCAATGCACGAATGTGTATGACATCTGCAGTCACCGGTTACTTTGCGACTTTGGGTTCAGACACACCACCATTAGCCTATGAAGATCTTGAATTATCCGACATGGTGATGCATTTTGGTCATAATGCCCGTGAATCACATCCTATTATTTATTGGCGTATTGCTGATCACAAAAAGAAAAAAGATATTCCAACCGTTATTGTTGATCCAAGATGGACCGGTTCAAGTCAGGGATATGCTGATGTCAATCCTGATAACCATGTTCATGTGCCCATTATGAATGGTGATATCAGTTTCCTTAATTCTCTAGCCCATGTCTTATTAAAAGATCATAAAGATGTCATTGACTGGGACTTTATAAAAAAACACTCCTCCGGTTGGAAGGAATATGTTGATACCGTAACCAAAGAATACAGTCCTGAGCAAGTTCAGGATCGCATGGGTAGTGATAAAGTCACACCTGAGATGATCCGCCGTGTTGCCGGCATGTTTGCTGATGCAACCCGTAAGCGCCTGGAACGTGGAAAGAATAGTCAAGATAGTGATGGTGAAGGTGGCGTTATTATCATGTGGGGTATTGGTTATAACCAGCACATCCATGGTCAACACAATGTTATTTCTATTATTAACCTGTTAACGTTAACAGGCAATCTGGCCAAGCCCGGTTGTGGTCCTTTCTCTATGACAGGCCAACCTAACGCAATGGGTGAACGTTTTACGGGTGGTTTAACCGGTCGATTACCCTTTAATATGCCATTAAAAAATTCCAAGCACAGAGCTCATATGGCTAAACAATGGGGTGTACCAGAAAAAAACCTGATCACGGCTATGAATGGTGATAATAGAGGTATGGCTGTAGGTATGATGGAACGCGCTATGAAAGGTGAAATCAAAGCGATGTTCCTGGTTTATGCAACACACATTGATTTACCGGATCTACATAATTGTGTCCGTCCGGGCTTAATGAAGTCTTTCAATGTCGTGCAGGAGATCTATCGTCACGCTCCAAATAATCTGTTTGCTGATGTTATTTTCCCTGCAGCGACATGGGGAGAAGTGGATGGTGTTTACATTAGCTCAGAACGCCGAATTAATATCTGTCAGGCAGGTGGAACACCTCCTCCGGGATGTCGTCCTGATATGGATATGGTTATCGATAAAGGTAAAGAAATTGCCCATTTGTTAGGACTCGATGCTGATAAAATTTTTCCATGGAAAAGAAACAAAGCAGGTGTTTATAGTGCAGAAGAAATCTTTCGTGCTGTAGTTATAGCGTCAAAAGGCACTGATACGGATCTGACAGGCATGTTAGAAGTTGAAAAAGTGGATGGCATTGGTCTTTATGATCAATTAATCAAACTTCGTGGTATTCAGTGGCCGGCTCCAACTTACGCCATTGCTAAAAAAGGCGGCGCAAAACGTCGCTATATGATGCAGGAAGGGGTATGGGAAAATAAACCTTATGGTTATTTCCGTACTGCAGATGGCAAGGTTCACATAAAGCTGTGTAAGCAGGATTATAGCCAGCGTAAAGAAGTCACCGAAAAACTAATGGAGTTTGGTGTTAAGAAAGATCATTATCTGATTGATAATATGGATCTGCTAAAGAAAGCGCGTGATATGGCATTAACACCGGATCTTCCTGACGAAGAACATCGGGGTAAGAAATGGGATCAGGTTCCTAAGGATAAATACCCATTCTGGCTGGGTCTTGGTGTCGTTTATGAGCATTTCCATACCGCTAAAACCATTCGCGCTCCAACGACCCGACGTCTGGTGCCTGAACAATACCTTGAAATGCATCCTGCTGATGCAAAAGCACTGGGCATTAAAGATGGTGAGCAGCTGCGTATTGTCACTCGTCGCGGTGAATATTATGCGCGTGCACAGGTGGGAACAACGAGTATGGTTCGTCCAGCTCGTAACTCCGTTCCAGAAGGCTATGTGTACAGCCCATGGAATTTATCAGTAGCGGATAGCGCTGATCCGAAGAAGAACAAGTGGTTGGTTAATGGTGTTTCTAACCGTTGTTTTGATCCGGTATCCGGACAGGTTGACTTTAAAAAATTAGCCGCCCGTATTGAAAAGGTGTAACATTAAATAATTGTTTTTTGAGACTGAACGGATTCTCCTGAACTCATAGTCCAGGAGAATTCGTTCAAGTTCTTCTACCTTTAATATCAATAGTTCCCATTTATAAACCGATTTTCTCTTCAGCGTAATAGTTCTCGATCAGGCTGTTGATCTGCCTCAATGATTTTTATGAGTTCAAGGCTGAAAATAACTCTGTTCATTAATGGAAATTAGGCAGGAATTAAGTTGTTTTATGAACAGAAGAATTTTTTTAAAAGAGCTTGTAGCCGGTGCTGTTGCAAGCTCAGTATTAAATACTTCACTCGTTGAAGCTGCATTTTTTCAACAGGCAACACAACAAGCCAATCTGCGTTATTTAAGGCCTCCGGGTGCTTTGCGAGAAGATGAATTTAAAAAACGCTGTATTCGTTGTGGTCAATGTGGTGAAGTTTGTCCCAATACCTGTATCAGTTATTTTGATACAGAAAATGGAATTGATTCACTGAATACGCCTTATATAACGCCTCGTGAAAAAGCCTGCATTTTATGTATGAAATGCGGTGAAATTTGTCCCACAGGCGCAATACAAGAAGTAAAAAAAACAGCTGAAGAGATTATCGAACATGTCAGCATGGGTAAGGCACAAGTGAACAAAAGTTTGTGCTTGTCCTGGCAGGGAAAGTCCTGTGGTGTCTGTTGGCGGGCTTGCCCGTTACAGGATGTTGCCCTGAAAGTCGGCTGGATGGAACAACCCTATGTTTTAGATGAATGCGTCGGTTGTGGATTATGTGAACGCTCCTGTATCCAGATCCCGCAAGCAATAAAAATTATTCCCCGGCACAACAGCGCCGGGAACAGAAGAAAAACTTCTTAAGTAGTCGGTAAATATTACAAGAAGCTCTCATAAACTCTGATTGATAAGCTCCTGGTTGATAAAAGAATATGAATGAACCAATAAAACCATTTTTTCTCTGGAAACATCTGAATAAACTGCGCTGGGTCATATTAAGTCTGGTTTTCTTAATGCTGATCCTTTTGCCTTCAATACATGTCTATCAAACCTATGTGGCATCATTTTCCTATGATTTGCTTACGCCATCTGAAAAGCAAATGTTTGATGTAATGGAAACCATAACGTCACCATTTACAGATGACCCTGGAAATGATCTCGATGCAATCAAAGGCACAACCTGGTCTGGAAATTTCTTTGGTCTACAGATTTCTGATCCCCTGGCGGTTGTCGGACAAGTTGCATCAGGAATAGGCTTCTACTGGCCATTTATATTAACCGGACTGATCCCTGTAATATTTACCATTGTCTTTGGACGTTTCTTCTGTGGCTGGATTTGTCCTGCAACATTTCTTTATGAGCTCAATTCAACCTTTTCTTACTGGTTACAAAAATTCGGCATTAAAACAGGGAAACGCAACTTTGATCGCCGTTTAAAATATCTGGTTTTAATTGTTGGTATCATTCTGTCTATGCTCAGTGGTTCAGTATTAGTTTCTGCCATCTATCCCCCGGCAATTATTGGTCGTGAAATATACTTTGCCATTGCTCTGGGAGGCTTTGGCGCGGGATTGGTCTTTTTTGTTTTAACATTACTCTTTGACCTTTTAGTATCACGCAGAGGTTTTTGTCGTTACCTCTGTCCTGGTGGTGCTCTGTATTCATTATTAGGTCGCTTCAGGGTGTTTCGTATTCGGCGTGTGGTTGAGAATTGTAATGATTGCGCCAAATGTAATGCTGTCTGTGAATTTGGACTGAACCCTTTGCGTGATAATTTTACTCAGGAATGTAACAATTGTACTGCCTGTATTGCTGTGTGTCCTACTGATGCGTTAACCTTTACAGTAAAAATACATGATGATAAAAATCAGGGTATCGGTTATCTGAGCAAGAAGTATAGTAATTCAAAATAAGAGTCATCAGTCAATAAAATTAAGCCGCTGTGGCTTTTTATTGGCTAAAGGCTTTTTATGTTAGATAATAGGTGAAACATGCAAAGACGAAATTTTTTACAAAATCTTGTTGCCAGTGCAAGTACGCTTAGTGTCGCTAGTGTGCCCTATGGTGTTGCCCATTTATTAGCGCCTGCGATTGCTGCAGAACCTTCCAGACATATTCGTCCTCCGGGTGCACTTAAAGATGAATCATCCTTTGTGGATGCCTGCATTGGCTGCGGAATTTGTGGTGAGATTTGCCCACCAAAATGTATTCTTTTTGATAAAAGTATAGGTGGTAAAAAAGTCAATTTACCCTATATCGATCCACCAGATAAAGCTTGTACTCTTTGTATGAAGTGCGTGGAAGTTTGTCCAACCGAGGCACTGACAGAGGTAAAAAGAGAAGAAGTTGATATGGGACTGGCACAAATTGATCGCACTGCCTGTTACCCCTGGGTTGATCGGGGAGTCTGTGGTGCTTGTGTTGCTGTATGCCCATTAGGTCGAAAAGCCATTGTCTTTGAATTTGCTGATATGTATCGTCCTATTGTGCAGGAAGACGGTTGTGTTGGTTGTGGTTTGTGTGTAGAGGTGTGTCCTCAACCCAGCTTACCGATAAAAATTGTTGAACGTTCTAAAGGATCTGTGGCTGCACATAATGTATGAAACAAATATGGAAATAGAAAAAATTCAAAGCAGCAGACTTTTTTTACTAATTGCGCTTAGTTTATTTATAAACACACTATTGTTTACAGCATCAATAGCTCACCATGTCCTTGGCCGACCCTCTTATAGTTTAAATGAAGATTCCAACACACCACCCAGTATGCAGGTTGAAACTCAGATTGGTGATTTTTATGTGACGTATATGGTCTATCCGGCCTTTCCTAAACCCGGAGAGACGGGCAGGGTGAATATCTATGCCTCACGCATTGATAATGGCAATACTTTTTCGGGTGAAGTCACTTTTAAAGTTCGGGATGACTTACCGTTCTTCAAACAGTGGTTTAGTCAAGCCAAAGAAGAAGTTCTTGGCACACAAAACGTCTATGATGGTGTTTACCGGCAAGGCTTTTTATTTAAAGAAAGCGGTGCTTATATCATCACTGCAGAATTCGAGTTCAATAATGAACCTTATATCATTGATTTTCCACTCCAGATTGGTGAAACGCACTCAATAGCCCCTGTAGGAGTCGCATTAATTACCATCGTTTTCACATTGCTGGGCGTTAATATTTTTCAACGCAGACGACTGATGCAAGCAAAAATACGCGCTATTCGTGAAGAGCCCTCAGCGGGTAAGGAACAAGAATTATGACAATGACACATCCCGGACTTCCACAATACTGGGGCATGATTATCTGGGGGTTTATGGCTTTATTGAGTGTTTGGGCTCTCTGGTCTCAGACTCCGCAGAGCACATCGCAACGCACCCTCAGTTTAGCAACTATTCGCTTTTTCCGACCCGTTATACGATTTCTAAGCTTATCACCCTGGCCACTATTATTGTTAAAAATAATGATGGTGGCTATTTTTATTGTGGTTATTATCGCCGGTTTATATGGCACCTCGGTTCCTGAACGAAACCTGGCAACGGTACTCACCTGGAATATCTGGTGGGCAGGTCTTATTGTTTCAATTTTTTTCCTGGGTTCATCCTGGTGTGCTGTTTGTCCATGGGATACACTGGCAACATGGCTGGTCAAGCCTCGGCTTTGGCTAAAAAATAAACGGCTTAAACTGTTTAATAATAGTCTGGAGTTAACACCCCCTGTTTTTTTGCGTAGTGTCTGGCCAGCATTGCTAATGTTTATTGGTCTGACCTGGTTAGAATTAGGTGTGGGTGTTACAACCAGCCCCTATACTACCGCATTACTCTCGTTACTGATGATTGTACTGGCAACAATTGCTCTGGCTCTTTTTAAAAATAAAGCCTTTTGCCGCTATTTTTGTCCGGTAGGACGAACGGTTGGTTTTTATTCTCAACTGGCACCCGTTGAATTACGTCCCATTAAACAGGATATCTGTAACGATTGTACCAGTATGGAATGTTATAACGGCAATGAAAATATTGAAGCCTGCCCAACGCAATTGGTCATGGGCTCTTTAACCCAAAATACTTATTGCACATCTTGTGGAAACTGTTTACAAAGCTGCCCAAAACAGAATGTCTCCTGGCGACTTCGTCCACAAAGTAACGAAGCCGTTCAAAATGCCCGCCCTCACTGGGATGAAGCCTGGTTTATGCTGGGATTAATGGCTTTAACCAGTTTCCATGGTTTGACGATGATGCCCTTTTGGGAAGAATGGATCAGTAGATTTGGACAAATGATTGGTGATTCCGGGCAGCTTTTAATCAGTTTTACCGCAGGACTGCTGATCAGTATGGTGATACCTGCGGTTATTTATAGCATCGCTATCTTAATGACACACTGGCTCAACAAAGCAAAACATCACACCAGCACAATTTGGGAACTCTTCACAGGCCTGGTTTTTGTCACATTACCACTGGCATTTTCATACCATATTGCACATAACCTGAACCATCTGGTCAGAGAAGGTGCCGGTCTGCAGGCTCTGTTTTTAAATCCTTTAGGCATAGACACACAACCACTGACTATGATGGAAAAGCATGAACGCCATTTTGATATGTTAATATCACAAGATGCCTTATTTGCCATACAAGGTCTATTAATGTTGTTTGGTTTCTGGATTGCGGTCAAAGTATTGCGCTATCGTGCTAAACATTTTTTACCCGATGCAGGCTGGCGTTTGTTTCCAATGTACCTTTTTATCGCCGTGATCAATAGCTTTCATTTATGGTTAATGATGCAGCCTATGGTCATGAGAATGTGATGTACGAACAGACTTAATTAATGGACAAATGTAGAGAAACGAATAGGAAGACTAATTTGGAGAGAAGTATTGGATCGTAGAGCTTTTTTTACTCGTAGTGCAAAGAAAGTTGCTCAAGGTGCAACTGAGTTGTTAGTTAAAAAAGTTGAAGAAAATGCAGCTCATTGGATCAGACCGCCTTTTGCTATTGATGAGATAAATTTTCTCTTAACCTGCACCCGTTGTGATCAATGTATTACCGCCTGTCCCCATCAGGTCATTTTTCCTTTGCCTGCACGGCTTGGAGCACAAGTCGTTTCAACCCCGGTTCTGGACTTACTGAATAAAAGTTGTCATCTTTGTGAAGATTGGCCATGTGTTGTAGCTTGTGAAGCACAGGCTTTGACTATACCAGACTTGCAACCAGAGCCGATACCTGAAGGGGTTGTCACAAAAGATGAAGCTGAAAGCTCTCAAATGGCTTCTAAAACAACGGCTACTGAAGATCCGGATTTAGATGAAACGGATGAAATTGAAAAACAATGGCCCAAAATTGCCCGTGTGTTTATCAATACTAAAACCTGTATGCCATATAATGGACCTGAGTGTGGTGCTTGTCGCATTTGCCCTGTTCCTGGTGCCATGATTTGGAACAGGGAAAAGCCGATTATTGATGACAGTATTTGTACCGGCTGTGCACTTTGCAGAGAAGCCTGCATTGTTGAACCTAAAGCAATTATTGTTCAATCCAAATATAAAAAAACAGCTTAACTCAATCTTAATCAACAGGATAAGTACTTTCCAAGTAAAGTACTAAAAACCCCAATCTTCTTCTATTGGTTTGGGCATATCGGGATGACAGAGGTAACAGGCGATTTTTTTCTTTTCATAGTAGCTGTGATCATCATCACTACCACCTTTTTGTGTAATAACACCTTCAGGTAAGTGATGTGCAATACCCTTATGACAGTCAATACAGGTTTTTCCTCTTTCTTGTGCAAGCTGATGTACATTTTCACTTCTGCTTTGCTGTAATGAAAAATTCATTGATTTATAATTATGACAATTGCGACATTCTCTAGAATCCGATTGTTGTAACGATGACCAAACATATTTCGCTAAATCAAGTCGTTTTTTTTGAAATTTCTCTGTTGTGTCAATAGAGCCTGTTATTTTGGAAAATAATTCTCTGGAAGCCATTATCTTTTTTATAAACATTAGGTGCCATTCTTTAGGAACATGACAATCAGGACATTTTGCTTTAACACCTGTTCGATTGGCATAATGTATCGTCTTTT
>CBDTVA010000093.1:0-9075 GCA_965363935.1 uncultured Gammaproteobacteria bacterium
ACTCTGGTTTTAAGACTCTGGTCTTATAAAATGGCTAATATGGGATTAACAATGACTCACTCCTTATTATGAGCGAACGTGTAGTAATTAAACGTCTGACCGTCATTGGTGTCGGATTGATTGGCGGCTCATTTGCTCGTGCTCTTCGTGCTGCGGGTACTGTAGAGCACATCATAGGTTGTGGGCGTAACCGGAAAAATCTTGAGAAAGCGCTGGAACTGGGCGTTATTGATGAGTATTCGCTGGATATAAAACAGGCGGTTATTGATGCCGATATGGTTTTCATTGCGACACCGGTAGGAAGTTTCAAAAGCGTTCTGACTCAACTTAAAGGCTCTTTAAAGCAAGGTGCCATTCTTACCGATGGCGGCAGCACCAAATGCAGTGTCATTAAAGCAGCAGAATCAGTTTTTGATGAATTGCCTGTCAACTTTGTACCGGGACATCCTATCGCAGGCACAGAGAACAGTGGCGTGGAGTCCTCCTTTGCAACACTGTATCAGGATCATCGCACCATATTGACACCTTTGCCCTATACTAATTCTGAGGCGATCGATATTGTTTCCAGGTTATGGAAATCAGCGGGTGCTCAGGTTGTTTTAATGGAGCCTCAACACCATGATCAAGTTTTGGCGGCGACCAGTCATTTACCGCATTTACTGGCATTTTCTCTGGTGAACACTCTAACCACTCTGGATGAAAAACAGGAAATTTTTGATAACGCAGCAGGTGGCTTTAGCGATTTTACCCGCATTGCTTCCAGTGATCCTTCTATGTGGCAGGATATTTGTCTGGCAAATAAACAGGCTTTACTGGAACATCTGGATCACTTTACCCGGGATTTGAATAAACTGCGCACCGCTTTGGAGCAGAGTGATGGAGACTTTCTAAAACAAATTTTTATTCGTGCCAAACAGAGCAGGGATGACTTTGTTGAAAAGTCAGAAATTGAAAGAACAGAGTCGGAAAAGAAACCCAATTATGATAAATAAAAACTGTTATTGATTTATGAATAATATCAATATTATACCTGGCATTGTTAAAGAAGTTTCTGAGCATAATTTGATGCCCTGGTATACGAATGTTCGGGCTCAAAGCAAGCAGGACGGCTCAATAGTAACACAGGCCGATATTTCAGTTCAGGAAGCTATAAAAACAAAGTTGTTCGAGCAATTCCCTCAATACGGCTTTTTTGCAGAAGAAATGACTGACAGTGAAATGCAGTCATTTTTTACTGAAAATCAGTCTGGTTACTGGTGTCTTGATCCCCTTGATGGTACCAGTAATTTTTCCACAGGATTGCCCTATTTTGCAATTTCACTGGCATTGATAAAAGACAATCAATGTATTATGGGTCTGGTTTACGATCCGACCCGTGATGAGTGTTTTAGCGCAATTAAAGGTTCAGGGGCCTGGTTAAATGATCAACCTATAATTCAAAAGGATGTTCCGGAAAAGCTGTCAGAATGTATAGCGATTGTCGATTTTAAACGTCTGCCGACTGAATTGTCTGTTAAGCTGTCTTCCAGACCGCCTTATCGTTCGCAGCGCAGTTTCGGGGCGGCAGCTCTGGACTGGTGCTGGCTGGCTACAGGCCGAAGCCAGCTTTTTTTACATGGTAAACAAATGCTATGGGATTATGCAGCCGGTTTGCTGATTGCTCAGGAGGCCGGGTGTATTGCCTGTGATTTGCATGGCAAACCAATTTTTGAACAATCGTTGCAGCCTAAAAAAGTGCTTGCCGCTGTAAATGAATCACTGCATAAACAATGGCTTGAGTATGTTAGTTCATAAACTATATATAATTAAAAGTGATTTTTCCGGGTTGTTTAAAGGCGGGATAGTTTAAAGACGTTTAAGCTGGCCCTGGCTGTAATGGGCTATAGAAGATCAATGCTGAACTTTTTTTATCAGCTGATAGGCCTCTTCAACTGAAGTACAGTAATCAACTAAGTGATCTTTAAAATACGTTTCCTGTGCCTGAGAAGGAAAATGGATATCTGCCATATGCTTAATGACATAAATAACTTTATTATGAATACAACTGTGTTTTATTGAGTAATCAAATGCCTCCTCGGAAAGATAGTTTTCACCAGATTTAACACAAATGGTATCTACTGGTATTTGTATATCAAATTTCTCAATAGCGTGGTGAATGCTATCCACATCGTTCATAACCAATTCACCATCAGCGTAAATATCAACCAGTACAATATTCTCACGGTCATTATACTGGCCGACCATTGCTTTGCCTGTGTCAATATTCATAATTAAAATCCTACTAAATTACATTAAATAATTCTTATGTTATTTGCTACACTTAGACTAGTTTAGACTCTTTAATTTGCTAGTAGTTCACTCTCTTCAGACTGCTCAAGGGTCATTATGATGAGTAAAAATGCATGGTTGTGTTTCTTAGTATTTGATAAATAAGAAAAATCTCCATTAAGAATGCTTATTATACTTTACACCGTTTATTTACATGCAACTTGGGTAAGAAGCGCAATAAATGGCTTCTACTAAGCTCAGAATAAACAACTAATTTACTTGAACTTTTATTGTTTTTACGTAAACTAGTGCCATCTTTTTTGCCCTTTATTGGAAATCTATGCCACAAGAACTTTCAATTGACTATATCGTACAGCCAGGAGGACATTTATCGGGTCAGATCCGTGTCCCTGGCGATAAATCCATTTCTCATCGTTCTATAATGCTGGGTTCTCTCAGTGAAGGTATAACGACAATCAGCGGTTTTTTGCAGGGCGAAGACTCATTGGCGACCTTGAAGGCTTTTCAGGCTATGGGCGTTAAAATTAAAGGCCCGGATGAACTGGGCGAAGTGGTGATCGAGGGTGTTGGCATGCATGGTCTTAAACCGCCAGCTAATGCACTGAACCTTGGTAATTCAGGGACTTCCATGCGTTTGTTAACAGGACTTCTAGCTGAACAGGGTTTTGATGTGACTTTAAGCGGCGATCATTCCCTGTCATCCAGGCCGATGAAACGGGTGACTGAGCCAGTCGTGCAAATGGGCGCCATGATTGAAGCAACAGAGACAGGCACTGCTCCGCTATTGATCAAGAGCAACAAAGATTCCCGGCTGAAGGCGATTGATTATACTTTGCCGATGGCCAGCGCCCAGGTTAAATCCTGTATTTTATTGGCAGGTTTATACGCACAGGGAAAAACCTGTGTTGAGGAACCAGCGCCAACCCGGGATCATACCGAACGAATGTTGCAGGGTTTTGGTTATCAATTGCAGGTAAGTAAACTGGATGCTCAGCGTAGCAGGATTTGTCTGCAGGGCGGCGGCAAACTGACGGCCTGTGATATAGATGTACCTTCCGATATTTCTTCAGCTGCTTTCTTTATGGTCGGAGCAAGCATCGCTGAAGGTTCTGACTTAACCTTAAAACATGTTGGTATCAATCCCACCCGGACTGGTATTATTAATATCCTCAGGCAAATGGGTGCTGATATTAACCTGTCTAATGAAAAACAGGTGGGGGGCGAACCTGTGGCCGATATTCGCATCCGTTCAGCGCAATTAACGGGTATTCATATCCCCGAAGATCAGGTGCCACTGGCCATTGATGAATTTCCGGCAATATCCATTGCCGCCGCTTGTGCACAGGGACAGACTGTATTGACCGGGGCAGAGGAATTGCGGGTCAAAGAAAGTGACCGGATTCAGGCTATGGTTGATGGTATGAAGGTTTTGGGTATAGATTGTGAGGGCACCAAAGACGGGATGATTATTAACGGTGGTGAGTTTGCTTCAGGCACGGTTGACAGTCTTGGCGATCACCGGATAGCCATGTCGTTTGCTATGGCAGCTCTAAGGGCAACAGGCACTATTACGATTAAGGACTGTGCCAATGTGAATACCTCTTTTCCCGACTTTATTGGCCTGGCGCAATCCTGTGGTCTGTTGGTAACAAGAGTGAATTAATCGTAATATGGAGTGTGAATAAATGTCCTCTGTTAGCAGTGACAATGAGATACCTGTTATTACCCTTGATGGTCCGGGTGGAGTAGGCAAAGGAACCATCTCTGCCATGCTGGCTGAAAAACTTAACTGGCACTATCTTGACAGTGGCGCCTTGTATCGTTTGACGGGGCTGGCCTGTGTGCAGAAAGGGATCTCTCTGGACTCAAATACACAGGAGACTTATGAACGGGTAGCTCTGGTGGCAGAAAACCTGGATGTCAGATTTTTACCCCAGGGTGGAATTTTAATGGCAGAACAAGAGGTAGAAACTCTTATTCGTAGTGAATCAGCAGGAAATAATGCTTCAAAAGTTGCCGCTATCCCCGAGGTTCGAGATGCCTTGTTTAATCGCCAAAGAGGTTTTTTACAGCCTCCGGGACTGGTTGCGGACGGACGGGACATGGGAACAAGCCTTTTTCCCAATGCAATTTTAAAGATATTTTTAACTGCTTCAGCCGAAGAACGAGCAAAAAGACGCTATAAGCAGTTGATTGAAAAAGGAAATAATGTTAATCTTGCAGGTCTTCTTGTAGAGATTCAACAGCGGGATGAACGGGATATGAGTCGCTCTGCCTCACCGCTGATCGCGGCTGAAGATGCGCATATTATTGACACCTCAAATATGTCAATTGATGAGGTATTTGAGGAAGTGATGCGTTTGTATAAAACAAGTGTACTTAATAAAAATTAAGGAAGGGAGTTAACCACATACGTTTGTTTTTGATTGCCCGGGTAATTTTTAACTTTTTTATTAACTATGTAAGCTGTTCAAAGCAGAGGTTTGAACATTTTTTTACTGTAAAACATCAGTTTTACCACAACATATGAGCATAAATATTTGGTCAAGGATCTATCACCGATGAGCGAAAGCTGTGCTGAATTATTTGCAGAGAGTCTGAAAAAAGACCAATTAAATAAGCAATAACAACAGCGTGTTAATAGCGGGTATTTATTATCTGATTTGTATACGGTAATTTATCGATTTTATGTTTATATTGGTAAGTTTTTAGACTCTTATTGAAAAAGAGTCAGACAATTAGTAGATTCATGACCAATCGACCTAAGGATAATTTAATAAAATGACAAAATCTGAGTTGATTGAAGCACTTGCTCAAAAACAATCACAACTGGCTTATAAAGATGTTGAACTGGCTGTCAAGGCTATGCTGGATTATATGGCACAGACCCTGGCTTCAGGAGAACGTATTGAAATTCGTGGCTTTGGTAGTTTCTCCCTACACTATCGCCCGCCAAGAACCGGCAGAAACCCAAAAACAGGCGATGCAGTGACATTGGCATCCAAGCATGTTCCACATTTTAAACCTGGAAAAGAATTAAGAGATCGAGTTAACAAAACCCGTAGTAACGAAGCGCTTTAACAGGTACTGGAAAGGTTTAGATTTGTTGTTGATTTGCTCCATATCACCCAGTGTTTCAAAAGTAAATGTTAAATGGGCAGGTTGATGGGCAAACAATGAGAGTTTGATCTCTATTTTCAGATAATTATCTATAGACCGGTAAAAATTAATGAAACGATTGTTTATTATTCTTGTCTTGCTTCTCTTTATGGCTTTTGGTGTTGCTATAGCCATCGTGAATGCTAATGAAGTGGTGTTCAATTTTTACTACGGCAGTATTACTCAGCCACTTTCCATCCTGCTGGTGGGTGCTATTATGGTTGGGGCTATCCTGGCAACACTGATTAACAGTCTGGTCATTTTTAGTTTACGCCACCAGCTCCGTCGAGCTCAACGAAAAATACCGCATAAATCAGGAAGTTTGAATTCTGAACAAAGCTCAATGACGAATATAGAAACACCTGATAAAAAAATCCCTGATTAACCTATGCCCAACAATATGAATAAAGAGGGCAGGTAACATGATTTATAATACGCCATTATTTATTGTATTACCTTTTGTTGTACTGGCTTTTCTGCTGGGTATTGTTCTGGGGAGAAAAAAATTTGAAAAAAATATCATTTCCCCTTCCTTTGCGCTTACTTCTGACTATTTTAAAGGCTTAAATTATCTACTCAATGAGCAGACTGATAAAGCAATTAATGTGTTTGTTGGTATGTTGGAAGTCGGGGAAGAGACGGTTGATACTCATATTGCATTAGGTAATCTCTATCGTCAGCGGGGAGAAGTGGAACAGGCCATAAAAATTCATCAAAATGTGATTGCCAAACCCTCTCTTAGTCTCAGTAAACGCAATGATGCTCTTTATGAACTGGCCAGAGATTTTATGCATGCCGGACTACTGGATCGCGCAGAAAATCTGTTTCAGGAACTTATTCAAAAGCAATCTCGTGTCCCATCAGCGCTGAAATACCTGCTTTCTATTTACCAGCAGGAACATGATTGGGAAGCAGCGATTATTACGGCAAAAAAACTTGAATCGGCATCTAATAAATCCTATTCCAGCCAGGTTGCCCATTTTTATTGCGAACTGGCCGTATTACGCCGGAAAAAAGGTAATACCAAAGAAGCATTAGAATTGGTAAAAAAAGCATTAGGCACTGATAAGCAATCGGTAAGAGCCAGTATTTTAGAAGGTGAGATTGAGCGGGAATTGGGAAATTGTAAAGCAGCAACACGTGCTTATCGGCGTGTTGAACAGCAGGATCCGCTTTTGATTTCTGAGGTTCTGGAGTCTTTATTACAATGTTATAAGGAACTTGATAATAGTAAGGAAATGAAGACTTATCTTGAACATACATTAAAAAAATATGGCGGAATTACCTCTATTTTGTTGTATGCTGAGCAAATTCGCCAAACCACTGGTGATAAGTCGGCAGCTTTTTTTATTGTTGAATCATTGCGTAAAAAACCATCTATTCGCGGTCTGAATCACTTGATTGAGATCAGTCTTGATTTTACCAAGGGAACCGCTCATGATAATTTGCTTATTTTACAGGAAATTACCAATAAACTTCTGGAAAACAAACCTGTTTATCAGTGTACACAATGCGGATTTAATGGCAAATCAATGTTCTGGCATTGTCCGAGCTGTAAATCATGGAGCTCAATAAAGCCTATTCAGGGTATTGAAGGGGAATAAGTCAGTAAGTTGATAAAAAAGCATTAAGATTTATTAAACTTATTTCAACAAAAAATATAATTAGAATATCAGGACTAAAAATGACATCAGCTAATGATCCAAAAATTATTATTGCGCTGGATTATAAAGATGAAATCTCTACGATGGCCCTGGTTGATCAGTTACAGCCATCACTTTGTCGTCTGAAAGTTGGTAAAGAGCTGTTTGTTCGTTGTGGTCCATCTCTGGTCAAAAAACTCATTAATAAAGGCTTTGATGTTTTTCTGGATTTAAAATTTCATGATATTCCCAATACTGTTGCGGCTGCATGTCAAGCTGCGGCTGATATGGGCGTATGGATGATCAATGTTCATGCTTCTGGTGGTCGAAAAATGATGCTGGCGGCTCATGAGGCTATAGAAAAATGCGCCCATAAACCATTACTCATTGGAGTGACTGTTCTTACCAGTTTATCACGGCAGGATATTGCTGAAACTGGTCTGGATATTGAACCTGCGGAGCAAGTACTTCGCCTGGCCAGATTGGCAAAGGATTCCGGTCTGGACGGTGTCGTCTGCTCTCCTCAGGAAGTGAGCCTGCTAAAGCAGCAGATTGGCAAGCAATTTTGCTTTGTTACTCCGGGAGTCAGGCCTGCAGGATCGGCAATTGCTGATCAACAGCGAATTATGACGCCTTCTGAAGCTTTATCTTCCGGATCAGATTATCTGGTGATTGGCAGGCCAATTACGGCGAATACTGATCCGTTACAAGCCTTGAATGAAATTATCAAAGAATGTGCTTAGGGCAGCCTTAATTATCACGTAAGAATTGCTTCACAAATACTCATCTATTGAATAAAAAACAGGCTCAATGAAGGCACGTAGGTAATAACAAGAACACAGGCAAGTAATAATAGCATCATCACAATGGTTGAACTATAAATGTCAATAATGTTTTTTTTAAAACGATAACTGGCAATAAATAAATTCATGCCTACTGGTGGAGTGAGATAGCCTAATTGCATATTTGCAAGAAAGATAATGCCGAGATGTACCGGATGGATACCAAAATTAATGGCAACAGGTACAACGAGAGGCGATATTATTACAATGGCTGAAAAAATGTCCAATATAGCACCCAATATCAACAGGAATATATTCAACAATAGCAAAAAAGTAATTTGGCTGTGTACATGGTTCTGTATCCAGTCAAACATTTTGATGGGAACTTCTGCATCTATCAGATAGTTTGTCATTGCTAATGCGCAGGCAAGTATTAAGAGAATGCCACCTATCATAGTCATGGAACTTTCTATTATTTTGGGTAATTGTCTCAGTTGAACTTCTTTATAGATGTACACTTCGACAATGATAATATACAAGGCCGTGATAGCAGCAGCCTCGGAGACTGCAAAAATACCGGAAAATATTCCTCCCAAAACAATTAAAGGCAAAGGGATTTCCCAAATTGCAGCACGTAAAGCAGATATCAATTCCTTAGCGTCAAATTTTGGATTAGCGGATTGATCTCCATTCAGAGAATGTTTCCGGGTTTGCCAAATCCCCCACATAAACAGTACCAGTATCATCATTAAAGTGGGAAAGACACCCGCAAGAAATGCCTGCTCAATGGTAATGGTGAGTTCTAGATCCAGTTGTTGCACTATGACAACGTATAATATCAAAGGCAGGGATGGCGGCAGTAAAAGGCCCAGACTCCCGGAAGTTGTCACCAGCCCAATACTAAATTTCTCAGGATAGCCTGACCGGTTTAATGCAGGATAGAGCAAAGCACCCAAAGCAACAATTGTGACGCCGGTAGCTCCGGTAAATGCAGTAAAAAGGGCACTGGCAACGAGAGTAACTAAAACCAGGTTTGCAGGCAGCCACCCCAACAATGCACTGGAAAGTCTAACCAGACGCTGTGATGTTTTGCTTTCTCCCATGAGGTATCCAGTAAAAGTGAACAAGGGTAAAGCAAGTAATAAGGGAGTATTTGTCAGGCGGTAGAGTTCAATGGGAATTACGGTTAAATCAATGTCCTG
>CBDTVA010000094.1:0-9067 GCA_965363935.1 uncultured Gammaproteobacteria bacterium
CGCTCTTCATAGGTCGTTTTGGTGACTTTACTGTCAATTTCATTCTATCCACCAAAAATTCCACTCGGAGGTGGTACTGCATTAGGTGCAGCACTGGATGTGCTTATGGAAGAAATTGACAGTAAAGTCACCAAAACGACCTATGAAGAGCGTGGCGATTGGGAACCGGTTGTGTTTCTGATCACCGATGGTAAACCGACTGACAATCCGCAGAAATCTGTAAAACGCTGGCAACAGCAATACGCGTCACATGCTTCTATGGTTGCTATAACGCTGGGTACTAATGCCGATATGCAGATTTTAGGTCAGTTAACGGATAATGTACTGGCACTGGAAAACGCTACGGATGATGATTTTAGAAAATTTATTGAATGGGTGAGTGCATCCGTAAAAGCGCAAAGTCAGAAAATAGAGGTTGATGGGAAGTCTGGAGGGGTATCTCTGGAAAAAGCAGGGGATGCCGGCTTAACCGTGATCGATGATGTAGCTTCATTTGCAACGTCCGACCCGGATTATGTGGTACTGACCGGAAAATGTTCGAAAAATCAAAAACCCTATCTCATCAAATATGCACGGGTTAAAACAGAGGGCTTAGAAGACTTTATTAAAAGCGAACGTTTTGGTCTTGAAGGCGCTTTTCCGTTAGATGAGACTTATTTTGACTGGTCTTCTGAGCAACAATATCAGGAGAGTGTCAATACAGGAGCTCTGGATGGGATTCCTCCGTGTCCCCAATGTGGAAATCCAACGGCTTTTGCCGTATGTGAGTGTGGCCACTTGCTGTGCCTGGGAGCATCAGGCCTGGCGACTTGTCCATGGTGTCAGAAAAATCTCCAGTTTGATGTCAGCAGTGAGGGCGGCAATAGTCACTTTAATGTAAATCGTGGACAGGGTTAATGAATAATTGCAGCAAAACAATCCTGCATCTGTTAAGTGACAGTGCAGGCTATGATATTAATTCCCCTCATGCGCAACGATTAGCGAAGAAATTATCACAAAATCAGACCCTGCAGCACTATGCTAATGGTCTTGAAATGGAATTATTTCAGGCGCTCGAACAGACAGGTTCAAAAATGCTGAGACGTTCTCGAAAAAAAAATATGATCAGTCGTAAAGCGGTTTTGAAAAAAAGGCAGTCCGCTCAATTACCTGTTCTGGAAGTAAAAATGAGAGTACCTAACTTAACGGTTGGTAAAGCGTTTAAAGAAGCCATCATCCCATTGGACAATTTATCCGGTAGTTTAGAATTCTGTAACGCCATGGGCCATGAGGAAATTACCGGCCTGTCATTAAACGATGCAGATTTTATGATTGAAGGCAGCATTGACCAGGCCGGGGATTATGAAGTTAAATTATATTGTTTACTTCTTTTACCCAATGGTGAAAAACAAAAAGTGCTGGGTACTTTAAAGATCACTGTTATTGCAGATCCTCGCTCCTTATGGAAGAACTTGTCCTCTGATACTTCCGCCCGCTTTCATAAACCCGATAGCCATGCTGATTCCTGTGAAAATGATTCAGTTAAAATAATAGCTTCCAGTGTTCGTGGTCGATCACATGCTCATAAGGGCACACATCGAGATGATGATTTTAAACTGTCCTGTTCTTCTTCCTCAGACTGGAACGTAATTTGTGTGGCTGATGGAGCTGGTTCCTGTAAATACTCCAGACGCGGCGCTGAAATAGCGTCATTACGCAGCACACGTACACTGCGGGAAACATTGAATGGCCATTATGGTGAAAATATTGCAAAGGCTTATGATGATTATATCGCTGATAAAAGTGAAACCAATGGTCGAAAATTACAGGAGATATTCCAGCACACTATTGTAAAAGCAGTCCATGATGCCGCCAGGGCGATACATGAAGAAGTAAATAAAGAGGAGGGCGACAGGTTTAAGGACTTTTCCACTACGTTGTTATTGGCGGCTCATAAACCGATAAATGACGGGCATTTGATTCTCTCCTTCTGGATTGGTGATGGTGCAGCAGTGATCTACGACAAAGGAAAAGCAGTCCGCTTATTGGGAGAACCGGATAGCGGAGAGTTTGCCGGGCAGACCCGCTTTTTAGATAACAAAATATTTGCAGACGGCGGAGTTTATAATCGCGTTACAATCACCACAGTTGAATCAATGACCGCCTTGATTCTGGCTACGGATGGAATCACGGATGCTCGATTTGAAACGGAAAAACAATTAGCTGCTATTGAGCCATGGGATGACTTGTGGTCAGAACTGGAACCGATTATAAAATGCAGTGATTTAAAAAAAGGGCAGACCGATTTAACGCAATGGATGGATTTCTGGTCACCAGGCAACCATGACGACCGTACAATTGCGATTTGCTGGGTTAAGGAATAGCTATGCCGCTCTGTAAAATAAAAGCTCTGGACGGCTCAGATGTTGAATTTATGGATGATGAAGTCATCGGTTCCGGGGCAATGAAAGAAGTGTATTTCAGTCCCTGTAAATCCTATGTGGTGGCTTTTTATCGTGAACCTCTGGATTATGCCAGCCGGGAACGACTGGAAATGATCACTGGTCGTTATCGGCAAAGTATTTTTAATAATGAACAGGGTGAATACTGGAAACGGCTATTCTGCTGGCCGGAAAAAATCGTTGAGTATAATGGCCTGACCGGTATTGTCGTGCCCACCTATCAGGCACATTTTTTCTTTGACTATGGCTCGGTGAATGATGATTTTTTAAATATCAAAGGTAAGGAGAAACAGGGGAAGTGGTTTGCTTCTGCAAACAACCAGAATCGTTTTTTAGATGATCGGGAAAAAGGTGACTGGCTAAGTTATCTTCGCATCTGTTTAATGATTGCCCGTGCTGTCAGACGTATGCACGCAGCTGGACTGGCACACTCGGATCTCAGTTATAAAAATGTCCTGGTATCTCCCGTTACAGGAGATGCAACAATCATAGACGTTGATGGTCTGGTTGTGCCTGGGAAATACCCGCCTGACGTAGTCGGTACACCGGATTTTATTGCCCCTGAAGTGGTGTCATCAGCGCACTTGTCAAAGGAAGATCCGCAGCGTAAATTACCGAATATTTCCACTGACAGACATGCTTTAGCGGTCCTGATTTATAATTATTTATTGTTACGTCATCCATTACGTGGTGATAAAGTGCATGATCTGGAACCGCAAAAAGATGAAGTTCTGGCAATGGGTGAAAAAGCTCTGTTTATTGAGCATCCTACCAATCTGGATAACCGGGTCAAGATTAAGAAAGTAAAACCCAGTGAATTACCCTGGAGAGATATCAGTAAATTACCGTATACCATAACAGGTCCCTATCTGAGCGAATTATTCGAACGTGCCTTTATTCATGGTTTACATGAACCACAAAAGCGTCCAACTGCAGATGAATGGGAAAATGCTTTAATTTCATCTATCGATTTGACCCAACCCTGTGCGAATAAAGGGTGTAAACAAAAATGGTTTATTTTTGACAATAGCACCTCTCCCAAATGTCCATTTTGTGGAACGCCTTATAAAGGTCTTTTGCCGGTTATTAATTTTTATTCGGAACGAGCAAAAGGACGATTTATATCGGATAACCATCGTTTGATGGTGTATTCGAATCAGTCGCTGTTTCCCTGGCATACCAATCGATTAATTCAGCCAAATGAACGATTATCGGATAAGCAAAAACATCGCCAGGGGTATTTTGTTTTACATAATCATCAATGGTATCTGGTGAATGAACACATCAAGGATTTGATGGATGTTCAGAGCAAACAACAATATCCTGTTGGCTCACAAATTAAAATTACAGACGGCCTGCAATTACTCACAGGAAAAGAACCCGGTGATCGATTGTTTCATATTCAAATGGTAGAAGGATAAAAACGTGAAAAAAAATCTTATTATCGGGGCTGTAATTATCTTCCTGATGATTATAGTGTATGTGCTGTTTTCAAAAAATGAAAATCAGGTGGGCAATGTGTCATTGGGTTTATTAACACTCAAAGATGTCAAAATAGAGCGCCTGATTGATCCTGAAATTTCAGGAGTCACTTGCTTTATTGCCCATGTAAAAGGTGATCTGGATTTTGTTGATCCCAGTAATACCTCAATTGCCTGTCGCCAGACCGGTGGGATTACTTTACAGCAAATCAATGCCATTGATAAATCTGATTCCGGCGAGGTGGTGTTCAAAGCGTCTAAATCCATATTTTTTAAGACATTGAAGATTCGCCGCATTTTTGATAAAAAATCCAGCACACTGATTTATCTGTCTTATTCTACTACTGAAATCAAAGGATCTTATGAGCATTCTTTATCTACTGTACCGCTTTATGGCAATCCGGTCTGGCAACAATTACAGCAGCAACTGAGTGCTCAAAAGGAAAAATCATAAGTTTTAGCTGGTTTATGTGTAACTCATTTTTTATCATCGGATATGCGTTAGTGTTGTTGAATGAATATTTTTGAACGATGGGGTCTTTATCATATCAACCGATATATCGATGCCAACACCTATTTGTTTCGCCGGTTACCGCTACAGCATGTAACTAAAACGGCTATTATTATTTCATTTATTATTGGTTTTGGGATCACTTTACTGGTGGCTTCAGGCGATGTGATTTTTTTTTCGGACCTATCTGAAGTAATTACTTCGCCAGGACAGATTGCCTTTTTTATTGCTATAAACATTGGCTTGATAGCGATTGAATTCTGGTTATTGTTTCACATCGGCTTTCAGGTAGTAGCCCGTTACGTTGTGTCATTAGAGCAGGAACTGTGCCTGGATCAACAAATGAAAGCGTCACTTGTCAGGGCAATTTTAGAACTCAATGAACCTAATATAGAACGCTTTGGTCTGAATCCATATCGAAAAAAGAACCGGCATTACTGGATTCAACTGCTATTCTATAAAATGAAAGTCATCTTAAGTAACTTTATTGGAAAAATGATCGCTAGAAAAGTTTTGAGCCGGCTGGGATTAAGAGCTTATGCCCCTTTTATTTCCACTGTCATTACAGGCTTGTGGGACGCCTGGATTCAGGGTGCGGTACTAAAGGAAGTTCGTTTTCGATTAGCGGGTCGCTTGTATGCATTGCGTTTATTAAACACCATAGAGTTCGAATGCGTTATGAGCGATGCACTGGAGACATTGATTCGACTAATTGCGGTACGTATTGAATTATTTGGCCAGTATAGCCACAATCTGGACTATATGATAACGGAACTTGATAACAAGGTCATTGGCTCAGTTAATGATTTGACAGAACTGTTCGATGTTAAACGCCTGGAATCAGTTTACTTAAAACTTTCAGCCTCTGAGCAAAAAAAAATGGCGCATACAGCCGTTATTTTATTGGCTTTTAAACGTAGCCGCTTGACTCATGAAGAAGCCTGTCTGTTATCACTGTTTCACATTGAACCGGAAACAGTGGGACAAACAAAAAAACAATTTGATCAACTGTTTCAAAATCAGAAAAATGATTTACTAATGGAGGTTTAATATGGGTGACTGGTATTTTCGTAAAAAAGAGGGTGCCAAAACCGGCCCCTATTCAATTGAGCAGATAAAAGTTAAGGCACAGAAAAACCCGGATGCTGAAGCTATGCAGGAAGGTGTGATGGGGTGGGCATCGGTGCAATCCATAGGAATTTTGGGTTTATCCAATTTAACTATCACTCCTGCCGCAACTTCAATTCATCCATCTTCCAAAGCACAACCAGACTCTGATCTGGCAAATCAATCCAATACAAAAATTGCTGATCAACGGGTGAGAGATTACGAAAGTGAAGGGGTGGATTATCGAATCTTCGGCTCGGAAATGCAGTTTGTTGAAATTGAATTTGATCCAGGTGAATCTGTGGTTGCAGAAGCGGGCGGTCTTATGTATAAAGATCCGCAAATCTCAATGGAAACTGTTTTTGGTGATGGCAGTGAGAGTAAAGATGAAGGTTTTCTGGGACTATTGGCCGGGGCCGGTCGCCGGTTAATTACCGGTGAAAGCTTATTTACAACGGTGTTCACTCATCAAGGACAGGGAAAAGCTCAGGCCAGTTTTGCCGCTCCCTATGCTGGAAACATTATTCCTTTTCTTATGAAAGATTTTGGCGGTTCAATTATCTGTCAAAAGGATTCCTTTCTTTGTGCCTCAAAAGGTGTGGCCATCGGTATTCATTTTTCAAAAAAAATTATGACGGGTTTGTTTGGCGGTGAAGGATTTATACTGCAAAAATTATCTGCCAATCCTACCGATGATTATGCACTTGCCTTTGTCCATGCCGGTGGCACCATCATCGAAAAGGAATTACAACCAGGACAGGTTCTGGAAATAGATACCGGAACATTAGTGGCAATGACCGAAAATATCGATTTTGATGTGCAATATATCGGCAGCATTAAAAGTGCCGTATTTGGCGGCGAAGGACTGTTTTTGGGTACCTTAAGAGCAAAAAGCGTGGGTAAGGTCTGGCTGCAGAGTTTACCATTCTCTCGTCTGGCCGGTCGTATACTGTCAACAGCACGAGGTGATTTCCGTTCACGCCAGGGCGGTGAGGGTAGCCTGTTGGGAGGATTGGGTGATCTGCTCAATGGTGATAACCGATAATTGCTGTCTGGACATTGTAAATCTGAATCTTAATGAAGTTTATGAAAAAAATGATTTCTAACCTTATACAGACTTTAAAGTCTATGATGAAAAGAAAACCGGTTTGGTTTTTAATATTGATTGTGGTGTTTTCCGTTTTTGTTTATCTACTAAAAAATGTATTTTTTTCTTTGCTTCTAATGGCCTCATTAGGTTTGATAGCTTATGTGATCGTTCAGTACTTGATTAATAAAGAAAATAAATAAGTAGAAGTATTTGAAATATTTTGATGTATTGATTATAGGCGCCAGCGCCTCAGGTCTGATGTGTGCCATAGAAGCAGGTAAGCGGAGCCGTAAGGTTATGGTACTGGATCATGCTGCAAAAGTGGGAAAAAAAATTCGTATATCCGGAGGAGGACGCTGTAATTTCAGCAATTATAATGTCAGTGCTGAAAAATATTTATCTGAAAACAGACATTTTTGTAAATCAGCTTTATCCCGATATCAATATTATGATTTTCTGGCTTTAATGGAAGACTATCAGATTCCATGGCATGAACGTGAGCATGGCCAATTATTCTGTGATCGCAGTGCTAACGATATTGTCCAGATGTTGTTATCGGAATGTAAAAAATACACAACAACTATGCAATTGAATTGTCGTATAAACTCCGTTGAAAAAACAAATATTAAAAACATGGAGTTTATAGAGGATGCTGATAACAACGACTCAGTATTTATTGTCAAAACATCAACAGGGGATTATGAAGCCAATTCTCTGGTCATAGCGACAGGTGGTTTGTCCGTCAGTAAAATGGGGGCAACGGATTTTGGCTTACAACTGGCAAAGCAGTTTGCTTTGAATATCATACCAACCAGACCAGGACTGGTACCACTGACCTATAATGTCAAAGCCAGTAAAAAATATAAACCACTGGCAGGCATCGCTCTGGAAGCAGAAATAAGCTATGGAGAACAGACTTTTCGAGAAAACCTACTGTTTACTCATAAAGGCATCAGCGGCCCTGTGGTCCTGCAAATATCATCCTATTGGTTAGCTGAAACGAACAGGACGGGAGAGCAGGCTGGAAAAACTATGGTGATTAAATTTATGCCTGATCTGGATCTTTACGACTGGCTCATAGAACAGCAATCACAACAGCCAAAAGTCCTGGTAAAAAATATTCTGTCGCAAAAAATGCCCAAACGTCTGGTTGAATGTTTTTGCCAGATTGATCAGATTGATAAGCCTGTCAATCAATATAATACGATAACACTTAAGACAATTTCCGATTATTTTCAAAACTGGCACTTCTGGCCAGAAGGGACAGAAGGGTATCGAGTAGCGGAAGTTACGGTTGGTGGGGTTGATAGCAATGATTTATCCTCTAAAACCCTGCAGGCAAAAAATGTTGAGGGACTGTTTTTTATTGGAGAAGTGGTCGATGTGACCGGTCACCTTGGTGGTTTTAATTTTCAATGGGCATGGTCATCTGGTTATACTGCAGGGCAGTATGTTTGAAAAGTATCAGAATGGCTATAGGAATGCACTGATACTCTGGATCTAATACCAAAAACGTGTCTATATTAAATTCTTTAGTTAATAACAGGTTTATGTTCTCCTCTTCGAAACCCTCGACAGGGCAGCTGTCAATTTTAATAAAGGCTGCTGCATTCATCATATTTGCCAGGGCAATATAAGTTTGTTTAACAGCCCAGTCAAACATGGTTTTATCACTCTGAAGCAGGTTAAAATCCTGTTTCTGATCTACTACTCATCATGATATCAGTAATCAAATGACGTGAAGGTGATTAAATTATTCGATAATCTAGCATAAACAGATAGATGATTAAAATCAAAAAAATCAATTTATGCTAAGCAAATAGTGGATTTTAATTATCAGCAGACACTTAGGGCAGCCTTAAAAAACAATTCACATTTCTAAGTTTCCACTTACTCATTCTATCTGCATTGCTGGTCAGTTAATAGTTGACTATTCGCCTTCTTCGCGCCTTGATAGAATGGCAATTGAAAACGGATAAATGCAAATTAATTTTTGCGGCTGCCCTTAATAAATTTAACTGAGTCTGCCTGAAAAAGTTTTATTTCTTGAAGCAGAGTTGACCACTGATGACTTCAAAATCATTTTCGCCGGAGCAGCTATTAACAGTCCCTTCTACTTCAATTGATGCTTCCAGTTGAAGATTGAGATCTGCAAAGATTCCTGTGCCAGCAGCAATTGAAACAGTTTCGATACCTGTCAATATGTAACCGCTTTCATTATTACAGGGTTCTGGAAAGGTTGTGGGAGTAAAAACATCATTATGACTCATTAAGAAACCACGACGTTCTTTATCGCTGATGATATGGTTTAAAATCACTTGTCCTGTATTATCAAAGCTGGTTATATTTCCTAAAATGGGTCCGGCAGCGACAAAACGTTTTAAAGTATAAGACTTGTCCTCATCACTTAATAATGTCCAGTTATTGTGTTTTAAAA
>CBDTVA010000095.1:0-9059 GCA_965363935.1 uncultured Gammaproteobacteria bacterium
ATTGCAAAAATGGTCCTTCTTTTTTAGCTTGGGTTATAATTCAAAACCTGCCTGACATCGTCAGAAAAACGCCAATATAAAAAGACCATAATGAGCAGGTTTACAATGCCAATTAAGGCAAATAACGCATACAGTGACATCCCGTTATCAAGTAAGATCATGGTAAGAATAGCTGAACCCACCATAAACAGGGCATTGCTGATATTATTGGCCGCAATGGTTCTGGAACGTGTTTCTATGGCGCTGTGTTCCTGAAGGATGACATACAGGGGAACAATATAAAAACCACCCGAGGTGCCCAGTAAAAGTACATCTATTAGAATATGAACGTTCAGATGCTGCTGAAACATGCCCTGCCAGCCAATTAGATCCAATTCCAATATAGTTGCTGACATTTGACTTTCTACAAGCTGGGCACTGGCCCAGTAAAGATCCAGTCCAATAAGGCTAATACCAACAGCACCAATAATCACCCATTTTATACTTTTACGCAATGTTTTTGATTTTCCGGCAATAATTGAACCGATCCCAATACCAATTGAGAAAAGTGCGAGTAATAAGGTGACGACCTGCTCATTACCCTGGAGAATATTTTTCGTAAATCCGGGTAAAATAGCTAAAATCGTTGCGCCTATAAACCAAAACCAGGAAATTGCCAGAACAGCACCAAAAATGAGTCGTGTTCTGGTTGCCGCCGACAGAATAATCCAGGTTTCTGAAAAGATGTTCCAGTTAATCGCCAGGAATTGATTAGCGGATTCTGCCAGGGGGATTTTTTGACTGCTTAACCAGCCCGTTATAGCAATGCTGACGACAAGGACACTGATATAAAGGCTGCCATAGTCCTCCAGCATGATTAAGATTCCGCCGACTAACGTGCCCAGCAAAATAGCCAGAAAGGTACCCATTTCAATAATACCATTACCTTTTAACAGCCCTTCTTCATCCAGATGCTGTGGTAAAATACTGTATTTTACCGGTCCAAACAAGGATGACTGACAGCCCATCAGAAATAAGACGGTCAATAGAAACCAGATGTTTTCAAAATAAAAACCCAATGCAGCCAGAAGCATAATATTAATTTCCGCCAGTTTTACATGGCGGATTAGTTTGGATTTTTCATATTTATCAGCCAGCTGGCCGGCCAAAGCAGAGAAAAGAAAAAAGGGTAAGATAAAAATTCCAGCACTCAGAGGGATCAAAATTTCACTGGAGATGCTGGTATAGGATGCGGCCTTATAGGTAATTAAAATAATCAGAGCATTCTTGTAGAGGTTATCGTTGAATGCACCCAGGAATTGTGTCCAAAACAAAGGGGCAAAAAATTGACTGCCCATCAAAGTGCTAAAATTCATTACCAGCCCAGAGTTTATATTTCTTCAGGCACCATGGCGATGGCTCCACAGGGACATTCAGCTTCACACATACCACATCCCTTGCAATAATCATATTTGAACTCAAAGCCTTTATCCGGACCCAGTTTGGTGATGGCATTGTCAGGACAAATCCCATAGCAATTATCACACTCAAAACAATTACCGCAGGACATACACCGTCTGGCTTCGTATTTTGCGTTTTCTACATCCAAATCCCCAACGACTTCAGCAAAGCCATTTTTTCGTCTGACTGCATCCAGAAGAGGCTGGACAGTTCTGGGGGCATCGCTATAGTACCAGGGCTCCATTTTATCAAAGGTGGCAACTTCATTCTGAGATGCGGGCTGGTAAACCTGGTTATTAAAATAGGCATTTATGGCACGAGCAACCTTTTTCCCATGTCCTAATGCAGTGGTTACAGAACGTTGCGAAGGAACCGCATCACCTGCTGCAAATACGCCTTTTTCAACAGTTTGCATAGCAGGATCAATTTGAATGGTATGGTTTTCAATTTGAATCTGAGGATTATTTTCTAATAGTTGTTGATCAAGCACCTGACCAATGGCCAGTACCACAAGATCCGCCTCAATTGTTTCAAATTCACCGGTTTCTACCACCCGCGTATTTCCTGAATGGTGCTGTTCACTGGCTTTAAGCTTTTCCAGAGTGATCTGATTGCCATTAATAGCTTTAATGGCGCGCAAATTAATAATTTGAGTACCTTCTTCAATGGCCTCCTTAATTTCAAAGGGATGTGCAGTCATATTACTGGCTTCACGACGACTGATAACAGTGACATCATGTGAACCCATACGAACTGCCGTGCGGGCAACATCCATTGCTGAATTACCACCACCATAAACTAATACACGGCCAATTAATTGATTGGGTCTTTCCTGTTCAGTATCACGCAAGACTTTTAAAGCATCGAGTACCGGTATAGAAGCTTGTCCTTCAAATTCAATCATATGGGACTTTTGTGCACCGATAGTGATTACAGCGGCATCAAACTGACCTTCTGCTTTTGTTTTATCGATGTCTTCAATCCGGTGGTTGAGCTTGAATTCCACCCCCATCGTTTCAATGCGATAAATTTCTGCATTGAGTTTTTCTCTGGGTAGTCGATATTTTGGAATACCATATCGCATCATACCGCCCGGTTTTTCAGCGGCTTCAAAAATTGTCACCTGGTGCCCCGATAGACGCAAGTGATAGGCCGTAGATAAGCCAGCCGGACCCGCTCCAACAATCATGATTTTTTTACCCGTATCAGCACCAGGGGTAAACTGCCAGTTATTAACCAGACCCTGTTCACCAATAAAGCGTTCTACTGAATTAATGCCGACCGGTAAATCCAGCTGCCCCCTATTACAGGCGTTTTCGCAGGGATGATAGCATACGCGCCCCATAATAGCGGGAAAAGGATTATCTCTGGTGAGTAATTGCCATGCGCCCTGATAGTTTTTCTCTTCAGCCAGGCTTAACCAGCCCTGAATATCTTCTCCTGTAGGGCAGGCTTTATTACAGGGCGGTAGACGATTTACATAAACTGGCCGCATACTGCGCCAGCTACCGGTTTTATTAAGATGACTACTACCGACATCCAGTGTGATAGCGAAGGGTTTGTGTTGTATGGTCATAATTCACTCTGAGGCAAATGGTTAAAGCTGGTCAAATAGGTACAATGTAATCCTTAAAGCAGATTAAAGCGTCTTATGTTCTTGGCTGCCAGAGCACGTATGGCCTCCAGTTGATGACTATTGGCCGGTTTTAATACATGCGAAAAACGGCGTTGTAATTTCAGATAGTCTTCGACAGGAATCTGATAGCGTATCTTGGTTGAATTGGTCAGCTCACCATATTCTGCTTCAAAAAGCGGCACCAAACCACATTCACTACCCATGCGTGCGAGTTTGATGGTCAGGGCAGGCTCACTTCCCCAGCCAAGTGGACAAGGTACATTAATTTGAATATATCGCGCACCACGAAAAGTCATGGCTTTTTCAACCTTGCGTTCCAGATCATGTAAATCATGAACAGATGCAGTCGCTACATAAGGAATTTCATGTGCCATAGCGATAGTCGGTAAAAACTTTCCAGTGCCGAAGGATTTGCCGGGGTTTTCACCTACAGGCATGGTTGTTGCTGTTCGGGCACCTCCCGGTGTGGCGCTGGAGCGCTGCACACCGGTATTCATATAACCGCCATTGTCATAACAGATATACAGAACGTCATCATTGCGTTCAAACATACCAGACAAACAGCCCATGCCTATATCCGTGGTACCGCCATCCCCGCCCTGGGCAATCACTCGCGTTGTGGTGTCGCCCTGTGCTTTTAGTTTAGCCGCGATACCAGAAGCCACGGAAGCGACATTACCAAATAAGGAATGAATCCAGGGGATTGACCAGGCGGTTTCAGGATAAGGTGTGGTAAATACTTCCAGACAACCTGTGGCATTGGCAGCAATAATTTGATTATTTGTGGCCCGCATAGCAGTATCCAGAGCATAACGGGCTCCCAGAGCCTGACCACAACCCTGGCAGGCTCGATGGCCGGAGTCAATCGAATTTGAGCGTTCCTGTGTCGCCTGAACAGTACGGAATTCTTCATCCAGCAAACGATTACCCACCGTAAAAGTTCCCGTTTGATAAAATTTCACGGTTTGCTGTTCAGTGTGAATGTGTTCGTTACTTGCCGCTGTGCTCATAAGAAAGTTACTCTTTTTTCTATATAGATCAAAGCACCCTTTAAAAAACTAATTTAAAAAGAATGTCTGGATTAATTTGTTTTGGAGGCAGAAACCACACCCATATCACGTAAAATATTTTCAGCGATCGGGCCTGAAGATTGTGCTTCTTTCTGCCGATTCAATTCCCTGATAACGGTTGCGCCTTCCAGATCCATAAAGACTTCATGCTCTAATTCCCCTTTAATGGCACAATCGACAATTTTACGTAAAGATTTCTCAGTGATCGTACGGCCACCCAGGCCACCAATGACCGAACTTATTTGCAAGTGATGCTTACAATCAGCCCTGTTGGTTGCCATATGAATCTCGCTGGCCAGAATGCCCCCCATGCCAACAGCAAAACTTTTTTCAAAGACAATAACCTGTTTGGCAGATTTCAGTTTATTACGAATTTTATTAGCCGGGAAAGGCCGGAAAGAGCGCAGACTTATTATACCAACAGAATGCCCTTCCTCCCTGAGTTTACCCACCAGCTCCTGCATAGTACCAACAACTGAGCCCATAGCGACAAAAATTATATCCGCATCTTCGGCATGATAGGATTTCACCAGGCCGCCTGAATCACGACCAAAAATTTCAGAGAATTCCTCTGCCTGTTGTTCAATAATTGAAAGTGCTTCTTTTTGCTTGTGATGAGCAAGATAACGAACCTCGGTAAAGGCATCGGGACCCACCATAGCACCAATCGATAAAGGTGAAGCAGTATCCAGCTGTTGTCTGGGGACAAAGGCGGGCAGGAATTGATCCACCTGTTCCTGTGCGGGCATATCCACACGAGTAATAGCATGAGTCAGAATAAAACCGTCCATATTGACCATCACCGGCAGACTTAAAGTTTCCGCCAGTTTAAATGCCTGAATATGAACATCAACAGCCTGCTGATTATTTTCTACAAATAATTGTATCCATCCGGCATCACGAACAGACATTGCATCGGAATGATCATTCCATATATTAATGGGGGCACCAATGGCACGATTACCAAGGGTCATAACAATAGGCAAACCCAGTCCGGAGGCATTGTAAACAGCTTCCATCATATATAACAGTCCCTGACTGGCTGTTGCCGTATAGGTTCTTGCTCCGGCTGCCGAGGCACCGATACAAAAACTCATGGAGGCAAATTCAGACTCTACATTTTCATAGGTGCAGTTTTTCAGCTGTCCACTTTTAACCAGTAGACTGAGATGTTCCACAATATGGGTTTGCGGGGTAATTGGATAGCATGGTATGACTTCAGGGCGGCACAGAGCAATGGCTTTGGCTACAGCAATTGAACCGCTGATTTGATGCAACATGAATTATGCCTCTTGTGCTTGTTCTAATTTTTGCATGATAAGGTTATATCCAGCCGTGGTAGCGATTATATTCGGCTCTGCTATACGCTTGGGGAATTTACCACGTATGGCATTTTCCAGAGCGGGAATTTGCACCATATGACTCAAAGCCGCAAATGCTCCAAGTAATACCGTATTCGGTTTGGGTTGTTTAATGTATTTAACCGCCAGTTCTGTCGCCGGCAAGGTCATGACATGATGCTCTGGATATTGTGAAGTCATATCCTCGATACCCAGTTCCTGAGGTGTTCTTGAACTGTTAATCAATAGATAGCCATCCGTTTTAGCCCCTTCAAAGACATTAATCGCCTGAAATAGTGAGGGATCCTGTATGATAAGCATATCCGGTTCCATAACCGGCTCACGGGTAGTAATGGGTGAATCACTAATGCGTGCAAATGCCTGGACAGGCGCCCCCATACGTTCGGAGCCAAAACTGGGAAAAGATTGAGAATATTTGCCTTCTTCAAAGGCCGCAACAGACAGAAGTTCAGATGCCGACACAACCCCCTGACCGCCGCGTCCGTGAATTCGGATTTGAAACATGATTCGTCCTGATTAGGTTTTAGTGTTTAATACGATGTATTAAAGTATATATTCAGAGAAATGTCATTAATAATTGTGAAAATTTTTTATCGTTAAAAAAAAACAAGAATAACTGGACTTATTCAGTCAGCATTTTATAAAATTCTGGATTCCCCTTTAATCCTGCATTGCGATAATCAGCAAGTAATGCCGTGATAATTTCTGAACTTTGCACTGTAGTATCAGTGATAACATCACCCGGGTTTAAACCTCGATTTTCAAAACCATAACTGTTAAAACCACAACCTTTAAAGCCACCATTTTTAAAACCATAATACAGATAATCATAGAGTTTACGCAGGGATATCTGGTGGGTTTTTCCTGAGGCCCCATAGAGCCAGTCACTGAAAGCTAAAAAACGTTCAAACGCCTGATTGGCAAGCAGTATTTCAAGTGTCTGCTGAAAACAACCTGGGTTGGCAATCAATTCCCAATAACGGGCAAAACGGGAGATACGTTGCAACAGTGTAAAATCAATTTGATCATTTGCCAGGATACTATAAGGGGCAGATGGTTCAAAAAGCAGCTGGTATTCCTCGGTATGGCGAATAACCGGTGTCCCTCTGAGCCGCTTTAAGATGCCTAATTGAATATCATGAGGTCGCAATTCATAGAGTTGATTAAAACCTCTGGCAAAACTGTCAATATCTTCACCGGGTAAGCCGAAGATCAGATCCGCATGAATATGGGCTTTAGAGTATTTTTTTAGCCACAGCATATTGTCAATAGTTTTTTGGTTGTCCTGCTTACGACTGATCAAAGCCTGCACTTCTGGATTAAAACTTTGCACGCCTATTTCAAATTGCAGACTGCCGGCAGGAAATTTAGCAATGCTTTCCTTTAAAGCATCCGGCAATCTGTCCGGAATGATTTCAAAATGTAAAAACAGATTGTTATCCAGGCGAGCAAGAAAAAACTCCAGGATTTTCAGACTGTTTTCTATTTTCAAATTAAAGGTTCTATCCACAAATTTAAAATTTCGTGCGCCCCGCTGATACAAACAATCCATTTCTTGCAAAAAAACATCAATATTAAAGGGCAGAGAGGTTTTATCCAGTGCTGATAGACAAAACTCACATTTAAAAGGACAGCCTCGCGAGGCCTCAACATACAAAACCCGGTTTTTTATGTCTTCATCGGTATAATATTGGTACGGTAGCTTGATTTGATCCAGGGGTGGTTCCTGCACCTTATAAACCTTACCATAACTAAGGTTTTCTCGTATTGACTGTTCAGATAATAGCGCACGGCACAATCTGGCAAAACTGCTATCGGCCGCCCCCGGAATCAGGTAATCAGAAAGTTGATAAATCGTTTGCTGTTCAAATTCAAAACTGACTTCCGGTCCGCCTATAACAATGATAATTTCAGGAGCAATGGTTTTTAATAAACTGATGACTTTTGTTGTATGTTCAGTATTCCAGATATAAACCCCAAAGCCGATCAGTTTCGGTTTAGTCAGAAGAATTTTTTCAGCTATATCTGCGGGTCTTAGATGGCTGGTGAATTCGAGAATCGACGCCCTGGATTGCAGTTCATCCAGATTAGCATAAAGATAGCGCAATCCCACAGCGGCATGAATATAACTGGCATTAATGGTCGTAAGAAGGATGTCAGATTGTCCGCTATTCATAATATTATTCAGACAGATATGACTTATTGCTCATTAAAATTGATAACATTAAAACGGGTATGAGCTGAAATGCTCATACCCGTTTATTTTTTAAACCTTACTCAACTGGTGCGGCAGGTTGCTGATAAGGATTATTATCGTAGCGGTAAGGGTTGTTGCGATATTGATTGCTGGAGTACCGATTGTTTGAGTATGGATCGGTATAAGGTCTTTTCCTGGTATAAGGATTATCCTGGTAAGAACGTCTATAGGGGTTGTTATAGGGCCTTTGGGGCGGGTAATATTTATCCCGGTAAGAGCTTCTATATGAGTTTTTATAAGGTCTTTGTGGGGGATAAGGATTACCTTCATAAGAGCGTCCAGAGGGATAGTCATAAGGATTATACTCTTGCGCTGGCTGAGTAGCTGATATCTCTTTAGAAGATACCGCTGTTTCTGCACCGCTTTGTTCAGCTACATCTTTAACAACAGGAGCGGCTACAACCTCAGTGACTTGCTGGTTTTCTGAAACTGCTGGTATAACAGACACTGCTTCAGGTGCTTGATTAGCGCTATCTTCAACCTTGCCTGGAACTTCTTCAATTGTTTCCGGAGCCTTGGCAGGTATTGCCACAACGGGTGCAGCCTCAGTAGCAGCTGCTGGCTGTTCTGCTGCAGGCTCTGCTTTTTTGTCTTCGACAGGGGCTTTTTCTACAGCTACGACGGCTGTGGTGACTGAGGTTTCCTGCACAGTTTTCTCAACAGCTATAGCTTCAGAATTTGTTTCAGTTGCAGGGATTTCAGCTACGGGCTTAACCTCAACTGATTTTACTTTCTCAATATTCACGATTACAGGCGCTAAAAGCTCGCTGGCTTGCGTGGGTTTATTTTCAACTATTGCCGTAGAGCCATCTGCGCTGCCAGAGTCTTTAGCGGTGTATTCAGAGCCACCAGCGGCGGAACCAGAGCCATCAGCGGAACCAGAGCCTTCAGCGAAACCAGAGCCTTCAGCGGTGATTTCAGAGCCTTCAGCTGAGCTATCAGAGCTATCAGTAGTAACTTTCGAACCTGCAACGTTATTATCCGAGCCATAACGCTGATCCATATCATAGGAAATATATAACCCCATACCAACAATCATTGCCAGCATGATCAGATAAAAGCTTTTGTCAGAAACTTCGGCAGGCGTATTGCTTGCTTCATTATCCATATATTTCTCCGTCTCAAAAAAAATTTTGTGTTAGGCAATCTAAAGATTTCAATCCACACCTTACTCCAAGAAATCATGAAAATCAAAAGTAAAACAGAGAGAATCTGCTATTTACAAAGCGGATACAGCATAAACCTAGAAAAATCAGTTGAACCTATTACAAACGCCCATCTTAAGATAAGTGCTT
>CBDTVA010000096.1:0-9012 GCA_965363935.1 uncultured Gammaproteobacteria bacterium
AGCAATATTATTGCAGGCAGCCCCGATATACTGATTAATAATATACCGGCAGCCCGTATCACTGATGCTGTGGCGCCACATGGCTGCAGCAAATGCACTCCTCATAGTCGAAATATTTCGCAGGGTTCCCAAAGTGTCTTTATGAACGGCCTGGCCGCTGCCCGGATCGGTGACAGCGTCAATTGTGGTGGTGCCATCCTATCAGGCTCACCCGACGTTCTGATCGGCGGTTGATACAGAACACCGGTGTGGCGCGTAAATTAATCCTGATAATAATAGTTCAGATCAAGTTCCCTGGCTGCTTTCACATCATCAAGACGTCGCACCGGTAAATCAAATGGGGCGTCTTTCAATAAATCCGGTGACTGTTTAGCCTCTTCCAGGATTTTGATCATGGTCTCGACAAAAGCATCCAGATCTTCCCTGCTTTCAGTTTCAGTGGGTTCAATCAAAAAACACTCTGGCACCAGCATCGGAAAGTACGTGGTTGGTGCATGATAACCATAGTCCAGTAGCCGTTTTGCAAAATCCATGGCTGTGGTACCGTATTCTTTAGCCTGCTTTTTCAGGGTCAGAATAAACTCATGGCTGGCGCGACGTTCTGGAAAGGCAATATCAAAGTCTGCTTCTGACAGTCGTTTTAATAAATAATTGGCATTCAATGTCGCAAACTCTGCAACCCGCTCCATGCCATCACGCCCCAGCAGAAGGGCATAAATATAGGCTCTCAGCAGTACACCGGCATTACCCATCCATGCTGACAATTGACCGATACTTAAAGGCAATTCATCTTTGCCAATCCAATAGTAACCTGTATCATTTTTGCCCACCATAGGTACCGGCAAAAAAGGTTTTAAGCGTTCACTGACACCGACAGGCCCGGCACCCGGCCCGCCACCGCCATGAGGTGTGGAGAAGGTTTTATGCAGATTCATATGAATCACATCAAAGCCCATATCACCCGGCTTGACCTTGCCTAAAATGGCATTCAGGTTGGCGCCATCATAATAAAGCAGCCCACCCGCCTTATGGATCATATCTGCAATCAATTTAATTTTACGCTCAAACACTCCCAGAGTAGATGGATTGGTCAGCATAATACCCGCAGTTTGCGGGCCAATAATTTGTTCCAGAGCATCAAGGTCAATATCACCCTGCTCATTGGTGGGTATTTCTTTTACTTTATAACCACACATGACCGCTGTGGCCGGGTTGGTACCATGAGCAGCATCGGGGACAATTATTTCACTGCGCTGCGAATCATTATTATGATCATGATAGGCGCGGATCATTGCCACGCCGGCAAGCTCACCCTGGGCTCCTGCCATTGGCGTGAGTGAGACCTGTTTCATACCGGTTGCATCCATAAGCATATTTTGCAGATCATATAAACAACTCATTATTCCCTGACTCATGGAAGTGTGCGCACTGGGATGACGACCAATCAGACCTGGTAATTGCGCCAGGGTATTACAGGCGCGCGGATTATATTTCATGGTACAGGAACCCAGAGGGTAAAAATGCGTATCAATGGAAAAGTTTTTCTGTGATAAACGTGTATAATGACGCACCACCTGTAATTCGCCCACCTGAGGCAGCTCCAGGTCTTGTGTTCTCAGCAAATGTTCAGGCAATTTCTGGCATTCATTACTGACATTAACTGCAGGCGCCAGAGAACTGCTGCGACGCTTTTTATCAGATAATTCAAATATCAGGGCTTCACTTTTTTGTTCAACGGATTTTGCGGTCATTTATTGTCCTCCTCACTGACAACGGAAATAATATCACTCAGTGTATTGGCAAAATAATTGAGTTCATCTTCAGTTTTAGTTTCAGTCACACAAATCAATAACAGATTGCTGCTTACGCCTTGAATATCATTGTCTGGTAAACCCTGTTCTAAACCAAAGTCACATGAAATATTGATCCCGCCTAGTATATCCTGTTCGGCAAGACGCTCCAGTATCGTATCAGCGTTCACGTCCAGAGCCAGCACAAATTCATGAAACACATTGCTGCCAAAAGGAAAACGTATACCGGGTACTTTTTCCAGTAAGGCTATCAATGAGCGGGTATTAGCCACACAGGATGCGGCCACTTTTTGCAAGCCATCCGTACCAAGAAAAGACAGGTACAAAGTGGCTGCAGTTGCCATCAATCCCTGGTTGGTACAAATATTGGAGGTAGCCTTGGAGCGACGAATATGCTGCTCTCGTGCCTGCAGAGTCAAAGAGAATCCCGGCTTGCCTTCCAGATCCACGGTACGTCCTACGATACGACCCGGTAGCTGTCTGACCAGTTTTTGTTTACAGGCCATAAAACCAATATAGGGTCCACCGGATGATAAAGGCACGCCCAGAGGCTGCCCCTCACCCACGGCAATATCCGCTCCGTGTTTACCCCAATTTCCCGGCGCTTCCAGTAATGCCAGAGCTGTTGGATTGACCAAAGCAATAACCAGTGCGTTCTGTTCATGCGCCCAGTCTGTTAATTGATGCACTTCTTCCATAGCACCAAAATAATTGGGCTGGGGGATCACCAGAGCAGCAAACGGCTCAGTTTGAGCAGTAAGCTTAGCCATATCTATAGTACCGCTGGTACTTTCAAAATCGATTAATTCCAGAGTAATACCCTGATTTTTAACAATAGTCTCCACAACCTGGCGATACACAGGTGAGACATTCAGCGGCATTAAAATCCGCCTGGATTTTGCCTTGCGATTGGCACGAACCGACATTAATACCGCTTCGGCCAGCCCAGATGCTCCATCATATAAGGAGGCATTGGAGACATCCATTGCCGTCAGACTGGCAATCATGCTCTGAAATTCATAAATCACCTGTAAAGTCCCCTGGCTCGCTTCCGCCTGATAAGGTGTATAGGCAGAATAGAATTCACCCCGGGTAGCAATTTCCCATACCGCTGCCGGAATATAGTGCTCATAGGCACCTCCCCCGGCAAAGCACAGCGGTGTACCATCTTGCATGGCTTTTTCAGATAAAATACGTTGTACGGCCATTTCAGATTGTCCCAGAGGGATGTCATTCAGACCATTACTGCGCAGTTCTTGCGGAATTTCATCAAACAGCTCGTTAATGGAATCTGCACCAATAACAGAGAGCATTTGCTCAACTTCTTCCGGAGTATGGGGTATATAAGGCATCTATTGTTCTCGATTAAAATAGTTCTCAGATCAGGTCTGGATTTAATGTGCTTCGGATTCCACCAGAGCTGCGTAGGCTTCCGCATCCATTAAGTTATCCACTTCTGCTGCATTAGAGGGTTGCAGGCGAAACAGCCAGCCTTCATG
The DNA here is from genome assembly GCA_965363935.1 of uncultured Gammaproteobacteria bacterium. Classification (GTDB taxonomy): domain Bacteria; phylum Pseudomonadota; class Gammaproteobacteria; order GRL18; family GRL18; genus CBDTVA01. The sequence continues at coordinate 3,311 of CBDTVA010000096.1, forward strand.
ATAAGCATTGACATTAATCTGCTCAGGCGCTTCTTTCAGCTCTTCATTTATGGCTATGACTTCACCTTCAACCGGGCAGTAAATATCGGATGCAGCCTTAACCGACTCCACTACGGCACAATCCTGTTCGGCTTCAAATTCATCACCGACATCAGGCAATTCCACAAACACCATATCACCCAATAAACCCTGAGCGTGTTCTGTAATACCGACAGTCAGAGAACCATCGTCTTCAATACGAACCCATTCATGGGATTTTGTGTATTTTAACTCTTCTGGGATATCGCTCATTTTTTTCACCTTATCGTAATAATATTAAACATATTCTAAATTTGAGTACTATAACCCGTATTAAGGGGTGCTGGGGAGTCATGCACTCATTAACATTTCAGTCTACCAAAATTTTACCCTGCCGGACAAATGGCAGTTTAACCACACTGGCTTCCAGTTGCTTCTTGCGTACCTCAACCTGACAGGTATCACCTGTTTCAACCGGCACTCTGGCAAAACCTATGGCTTTTTGCATAGTGGGAGAAAAACTGCCGCTGGTCAACTCTCCTTCAAGAATTTCTTCACCGACACCCTTGACCAGCACCTTCTGGTGGTCACGTAGAACTCCCTTGCCATTAAGAACCAGTCCAACAAACTTGTACTTTATACCCTGTTCCTTCTGTTTTTCCAAAGCAGCACGACCAATAAACTGGCGCGTTTCATTACTAAAATCAACCGTCCAGCTCAAACCGCTTTCCAATGGTGACTGGGTTTCATCCATATCACTGCCGTAAAGATTCATGCCCGCTTCAAGTCTCAAAGTATCTCTGGCGCCTAAACCGCAGGGTTTAACTCCGGCATCCGCTAATTGAGTCCAGACCTGTTCGGCCATTGAATTTGGACAAACAATTTCATAACCATCTTCTCCCGTATAACCGGTACGGGCTACAAATCGTTCATTATCAGAACCGGCATTCAATAACAGGGCATTAAAAGGTTTTAAGTCTTCTGCGCCAGCAATTTGCTGGCCCAGAGCCTTGCCAGCCAATTCCCTGGCGTTTGGACCCTGAACTGCAATCATAGCCAGATCATCACGTTCAGTCAGATCGACTGCACTATGGCCAATCTGACTGCGCATCCAGGCCAGATCTTTTTCCCGGGTTGCAGAGTTTACAATCACTCTGACCCAGGCCGGTTCCATGGCATATATAATCAAATCATCAATGACACCGCCTTCATTGTTGAGCATACAACAATAAAGTGCCTTGCCCGGTTTGCCCGCCACTTTCGCCACATCATTGGCCAGAAGTTTTGCCAGATAATCCATAACTTCACAACCACGCAAATCCACAATGGTCATGTGGCAGACATCAAACATGCCGGCATCATTTCTTATCTGGTGATGTTCTTCGATTTGAGAGCCATAATGAATGGGCATATTCCAACCGCCAAAATCAACCAGTTTGGCACCCATTTGCTGGTGGACTTTAAAAAGAGGTGTTTCTTTTAAAGCTGTATTGTTCATATATTTAACGCCTTTGGTTTCGCTTAGCAAAAAAATGCATAACCCATAATAGAGTTGCTCATTATTATTTAGTGAAAATAGTGTATAGCTCGAATAAATAGCAGACTGTATTAATTGCCTCAGTCTTCAGCATGATAGGATGAGCGAACCATTGGACCGGATTTCACCCAGCTGAAGCCCAGCTCAATGGCCATTGCTTCATAGTCAGCAAATTTTTCCAGTGTGAGGTATTCCTTGACCGGCAGGTGATATTTTGTCGGTCTGAGATATTGGCCCAGTGCAATCCTGCGCACCTGATTTGTCCGTAAATCCTGCATCACCTGATAGACTTCTTCAACCGTCTCCCCCAGGCCCAGAATAATAGAAGATTTGGTTTCAACCTGTTTGAGTTCACCTGCAAGTCGGAGCATGGACAATGAGCGTTTATACTGACTGCCTTTTCGAACCTCTTTGTAAAGCGATGGCACAGTTTCAACATTATGCCCCCATATCAGCTTTATCTCATCCCTCTCTGAACCAGTCACGGCATAAGGTGCCTTTAGCAAAGCTGCGGAAACAATATCAATGGCCTGTTCCTGACAGGCTCTGAAATCCGGGGTTAAGAACTCAACACCAATTGACGGGTTATTTTCTCGTAATGCCAGCAGAGTCTCAGCAAATATGTGCGCTCCCCCATCAGGCAGTTCATCCCGGTTAACGGAAGTCAGTACCACAAAACCCAAACCCATTTCATCAACGGCCTGGGCAATCCTGGCAGGCTCTGAAGCATCAACACTGTCCGGACGTCCTGTTTTAACAGCGCAAAAACCACAGGCACGGGTACAGGTGTCGCCCAGCAGCATAAAGGTTGCCGTACCACGATTCCAGCACTCATTTCGATTAGGGCAATGCGCTTCTTCACAGACTGTTACCAGTTTATTGTTGTGCACACTGGCCGCTGTTGAAGAATAATGTGTCTTTTCCGTCAGTGCCTGACGGATATAAGTGGGCATTCGCGAAGCGTTTGGCTGGTCAGAATGATCAAAAACGGGAATAAAGCGTCTGGCAGGTGTAACCGGACTTGTATGGTTCGATTTACTATTGGTCTGTTGACTGGTCGGTGTTGGCTCAGTTGTCATATTATACCCGGTAATTATATGGTTACACTAAAATGACAGCTCATGGCTTTCATTTTGTGGCTGAAAATAATCACTATAACTCTTTTGACAGCTAAAGGCTGTTATTAGCTCAACAGCTCACGCACTATTCTTAAACCTAGAAAAATCAGTTGAACCTATTACAAACGCCCAATGCACTGATTTTTCCAGGTTAAACCGCTATAGTCTATAACGGTCCGTTTATGTGATTACTTTCACCCCTCTGTCCAAATACCTGAGAGCTTAAGCCCCTTCGGTGGATTGAATATATTGTGTCTGTTACATCAACAGGACACCGGCAACCTCTCTCCAGAGTCAACGAGAAATTGTTTATCAGGGTAAAATACCACTTCCGATAATACAATTTTAAATTCTGTAAAGTTCTGAAACCTGAGCGTTTCCGGGTGTGTTGCGCCTTCGGCGGTAATTCAGTCTGAATTACTCTCTCCCATACAGATATGCGTCGAGCGCATATAATACCGTTTATTTTTCTTTTTGCCAACTCTCTTGACATTGTGCAAAGTGTTTCCAGGTAAAAAAACAGCAAAAAAACTGATAAATTAAACTTATTGCAAATGATAACTCTTATCATTTGCAATTGCATTCTTATTTGTATAACATCTTAGCCGTAATTTCATCCTGGAGGTTTTTTATAATCATGTCTAGTATAAAAATTCATAACAACCGTTTAAACCATGTGTTTCTATCCGTTAAACAGGTCAGCCTGATTGCCATCATTACAGGTATGCTGTTATTGAGCGCTTTTTCTCAGCCACTACTGGCAAATGAAGTCAACCTTTACTCTGCAAGAAAAGAAGCCCTCATTAAACCCATTATCGATAAGTTCAGTGCACAAACCGGTATAAAGGTCAATCTGATCACCGGCAAAGCCGATGCCCTGCTCAAACGTATTGAATCGGAAGGTAAAAACACTCATGCGGATGTGTTTATTACTAACGATGCAGGTCGTTTATACCGCGCCAAAGCAGCAGGCGTTTTACAGCCGGTTCAATCAAGTATTCTGGACAGTGCCATTCCTGAAAATCTGCGCGATCCGCAGGGTTACTGGTACGGACTGTCAATGCGGGCCAGGCCGATCTTCTATGTTAAAGGCGTGGTTGATCCGAAAGAGTTATCAACTTATGAAAATCTGGCGGATGCCAAATTTAAGGATCGCATCTGTATTCGTTCTTCAAACAACATCTATAACCAGTCACTGGTTGCCTCAATGTTAGCCGTTAAAGGATCGGTAAAAACCCAGCAATGGGCCACTGACTTTGTGAAAAATTTTGCTATCAAGCCCAAGGGTGGCGATCGTGATCAAATAAAGGCTGCGGCCGCAGGTCAATGTGATATTGCCATTGCCAACACCTATTATTATGGAAAAATGCTCTCTGGACAAAATCCGGATGAGAAAAAAGCAGCGCAGGCCGTAGCTATTTTCTGGCCCAATCAAAATGATCGGGGAACTCATGTGAATGTCAGTGGTGCTGCAATAACCCGATACGGCAAAAATGCCGCCAATGGTCAAAAACTGATTGAATTTCTGTCCACTAAAGAAGCCCAGCGATGGTATGCCGATATCAACTTTGAATACCCGGTGCGCGAGGATGTTGCAGGCAGCACTCTACTCAACGGCTGGGGCGAGTTTAAGGCCGATAGCATTAACCTGAATCAGCTTGGACTGAACAATGCTGAAGCTGTTATGATTATGGATCGTGCGGGGTGGAAATAGCGATAAGAAAGTGATTTGATGTCATTTATAAAAAACCTTACTGACCGTTGGCAACTGGGTATTCTCCTGATCACCCTGCTGTTTGCAGTGCCGGTAATAACGGTGTTCAGTTTTGTCTTCCAGGGCGCCAACGAGGTCTGGAATCATCTGGCTGAAACGGTTCTTTCCGACTATATCAACAATTCTCTGATACTGATGCTTGGGGTAACCGTAGGTACTCTGAGTATTGGCATTACCACCGCCTGGCTGACCAGCATCTGTGAGTTTCCGGGACGTAAAATTTTTCAGTGGGCACTGTTGCTGCCGCTGGCTGTACCGGCTTATATTATTGCCTATACCTACACTGGAATGCTGGACTTTACCGGTCCGGTGCAAACTTTTTTACGCTCCGCCTTTGACTGGGGTCCCAGGGATTACTGGTTTCCGCAGATACGCTCCATAGGCGGTGCCATGATGATGCTCTCACTGGTATTATACCCCTATGTCTATCTTTTAACCCGGGCAGCCTTTCTGGAACAATCCAGTGTCACCCTGGAAGCCAGCCGGTCTCTGGGCATGGGACCCTGGCGAAGCTTTTTTTACGTCGCTCTGCCAATGGCGAGGCCGGCAATTATCACCGGACTTTCTCTGGCTCTAATGGAAACACTGGCAGATTTCGGTACTGTAGAATACTTTGGTGTCACGACCTTCACCACGGGTATTTTCCGTACCTGGTTTGGCCTGGGCGATGCAGCAGCAGCTTCACAGCTGGCTTCATCATTATTGTTATTTGTTTTCGTGCTCATTGTTCTGGAGCGGTTTTCACGCCGACTGTCACGCTATCACCAGCACATTGGCCAGCAGGCTCAGGAAAGGCGTGTTCAATTAAGTTTTAAACAGGGCTGGATTGCTTTTATTGCCTGTCTAATTCCCTTATTACTGGGCTTTGGCCTGCCCTTTGCTCAATTACTGACCTGGACTATTGCCACAGCAGAAGCAATGATCAACAGCGACTTCTATACGCTGGCCGCTAATAGTCTGATATTAGCCATAGCGACTTCCTTACTGGCGTTAATGCTGGCTCTGTTTATGGGCTATGGCCAACGCCTTAAAAATACTCATTTCAATAAACTCATGGTGCGTATTGCCTCAATGGGCTATGCCATTCCTGGTACTGTCATTGCCATTGGTGTAGTGATCCCCTTCGCCTGGCTGGACAATACCATTGATGACTGGTCCCGGAGCCAGTTTGATCACTCGACCGGTTTGCTATTATCAGGTACCCTGTTTGCCCTGATTTTTTCTTATCTGGTGCGTTTTCTGGCTGTATCCACGG
>CBDTVA010000097.1:0-8864 GCA_965363935.1 uncultured Gammaproteobacteria bacterium
GAAGGTGATATTCAGCGTACAGCTCGACATGTGGTTCTATCCAGCCCGGCTGAGGCGGCGTCCCGGTTACTCAAGCCACTGAACTATCGGCTCAGTCAATTATTGTCAAGCATTGAATATGTCCCTTTGTCGGTAGTCCATATTGGTCTTGAACGCTCAGCCATTAAACATCCTCTGGACAGTGCCGGCTTTCTTGTGCCCAGACAGGAAAAAATGGCCATAAATGGTAATCTGTGGATGAGCTCATTATTTACTGACAGAGCACCTCATGACAAGGTCTTATTATCCAGTTATCTGGGTGGCTCACGTCACCCTTCTGCCATCGAATTGTCAACACAGGATAGTGTGGATCGGGTATTACAGGACCTTGCCCCCTTATTAGGCATTGATTCGACTCCGGTTATGGGCCGGGTTGATAAACACCATAAGGCTCTGCCTTTGTATCATGGTGATTATCATCATAAGCTCAAGGCCATTGAATACGAACTGCAGACTTTGGCAGGAATGCATCTGCAGGCAAATTATAAAGGCGGAGTTTCGGTAAGAGATCGCATTGTGGCCGGCCAGAAGGCGGCCGCTGACATTGTTGCTCAGTTACCCGCGCAAAACCATAGCATTCAGCGAGCTGTTTTTACCCGTTCACTTATCGAAAAGCCTGCCTGATGAGCCTTAGCAATTTAAAAAAAGCTGACTTAGAAAGAGACTATGACGCTGCATCAGTAGATTTTTCTTCAGATGCTCCGGACACAGCCGAATTTCAAGCAACGACATTCAAGCCACTGCGTTTTATCATGATTATTTTGCTTATCATTGTCTTCATTTCCCAGGCTATTAAATGGTATAGTCATTCTGTAACCTTACCGCGTTTTTGTGCCGATCCCGAACTTGCCCTGCACCATCTGGAACAAATTGTCAGCCAACGCACACCAGCAGGAAACGCTTCCAGAAGACCTTATATTATTGCCGCTAAATTAATTTATCTTGTCCCGCAACAGGCCAATGAACCTGTTAAAGACTATATTCATCGCGTTCGGTCAAACCTGAATCAACGGTGCAGGCAATGAGCCATGCACTGAATCCGGCAGGACATTTTTTTCCAGGAAAATCACAGTCATTTATCTGGCATTTTCTCCTGTTTTTGGTACCGGTTTCCATTGTTCTGATCCTGGGTATCAGTCTGCACTACTCATTCCATATAAAGACCCATCTGGAAACATTGCAAAAAACTGACTTACTTAATGTCCGTCTTGCCCAGTTAACAGTAAACAATGTATTACAGGACATTGTCTCAGACATTAAATATCTCCAGGAACACAATCAGTTGCGCAATGGCTTTATTAATACTCCTGGAGCCAGGAAAATCCTTGAAGAAGACTTTTTAAGTTTCAGTCGGAACCGAAAAATTTATGATCAAATCCGTTATCTAAACCTTGAAGGCAAGGAAATCGTCCGAATCAATTATAATAATGGTCAACCCATTACCATATTGGAGCAGGATTTACAAACCAAGGATGATCGCTATTATGTGGCCAATACTCTGGCTTTAGAAAAAAATGATATCTACTGGTCACCCTTTGATCTGAATATTGAAAACCGCAGGATTGAAATTCCTTACAAACCGACTATTCGTATTGGCACACCTGTTTATAGCAGTGACGGCCTTCGTACAGGAGTATTAATTTTAAATTTTGACGGCAAAAAACTGATCAATGAGTTCAGACGCGCCACTGCTAATATTGCCGACCATATTATGCTGGTCAATGAATCTTCTTATTGGCTGATCCACCCCCAGGAAAAACATGAATGGGATTTTATGTTTTCTAATACTGATGAATCTTCTGACGCTATCACCTTTGCCGGTCAGCATCCTGAATTTTGGCAAGTCATCCGTAACACGCAACGCATTAGCCAGCAAGCTATTGATAACAGCTTACTCACCTATGCCACTATTTTTTTTAATAGCACTGGATCACAGGACAATCCTGTCAATAGAGAAAAAAATACCACTCATTCACACAACAGCAAGTTTTGGAAAATTATTGCCTTTGCTCCTTCCCTGTTATTAAACCAATCCCGCGCCGATTTTTTTAAGGGTAATGCCCTGTTTTATGCAATTGTTTTTCTGGTTATTGCCATAGGTGCTTTTTTGCTTGCCCGCTTGCAAATTAACAACCAGAAATCAGAAGCTCAAAACGAATATGACCGCAGTTTTAGAAACATACTGGAATCCATGGATTTCATAGCCATTACCCTGAACAGGCAAGGCAAGGTCATTTTTTGTAATCAATCGTTTATTAGCTTATCAGGTTATAATATGGCGGAGGTTCTTAATAGCAACTGGTTTGAGTCGTTTGTGGATAAAAATGAACGGGTTATACGGAAAAAAAATTTTTTTCAAAGTTTTGAATCTGATCTTAGCGGTGGACAGGGAGAAGGAGAGATCATCTTAAAAGATGGTTCTAAGCGGCTCATTGGATGGCGCAGTACTTTAACCTATGATAATCAGGATATAGCTGTCAGCATCACTTATATCGGCACCGACATTACTGAACAGCGTTATACTGAAAATGAATTAAGAAAAGCCAGTCAGGCGATTGAACAAAGTCCGACTATTGTTATGATCACCAATACTTCAGGGCGAATTGTTTATACCAATCCTAAATTTACTGAATTAACCGGCTATAGCAAAGAGGAAGTGATTGGCAAAAATCCTAGAATTTTACAATCAGGTGAAACCAGTAACGATGAATATCAGCATCTATGGACTGCTCTGAAAAGCGGCAGCGAATGGATGGGTGAATTTCACAATAAAAAGAAAAATGGGGAACTCTATTGGGAATCTGCGCGTATTTCTGCCATTAAAGATGCTAATGGGCATATCACCAATTACCTGGCCGTCAAAGAAGATATCAGTGAACAAAAACGCCTGGCGGCTGAAGTTCAATTACGCAATAAAGAGATTGCCAAAAATGAACTTTTGGCCGGGGTCGGAAAAATGGCCTCCATGATCGCCCATGATCTGAGAAATCCGCTTTCATCAATCAAAATGGGCATGCAGATCTTACACAACCAGATCAATAAACCCATAGGTGAAGACGGTAAAGAGCTTATTGATATTGGTCTGGATCAGGTTCATTATATGGAATCTATTCTAAGTGATTTATTAAGCTTTGCACGCCCTGATCAATTAAACTCTGAATGGCTGGCCATTGATAAATTACTTGATACATCGATTATCGGCGTACAAAAACAAATTGATGATAATAACGTTCTTATTAACACCGATTATCAAACCGGACTACCAACGATTTTTGCAGATAAAACCAAAATACGTCAGACATTTTCTAATCTGATCATTAATGCCTTACAGGCATCAACAAACAACAAGAACAAACAGGCGGTTATTTCAATTTCAGTATTTTTAAAAATAACCGATCTGGGTCCAAAGCTTGAAATACAAATTGCAGACAATGGTACGGGTATTGATTCAGAAACCAGAAAAAAAATATTTGAACCTTTTTTTACCACCCGGGCAAAAGGAACGGGGCTGGGACTTGCTATTGTAAAACGTATTATGGAACAGCATGAAGGTCAGCTTAAAATAACATCTGAACTTCATCAGGGTACCGTTGTGACATTAATATTACCGATTTCACCCACAGAAACAAAAGATAAATTTAGCCAGTTATGAATTTCTAATTGAACAAAACCAAGATACACTATGAGTACTCTATTAATTATTGATGACGACATAGCCAGTTGCCGAATGTTACAGATGCACTTTCGGGGACAGGGACATAATGTGGTTCTGGCACATTCAGTTGATGAAGGGCTGGACCAGGATGATACTCTTGCTCCAGAGGTCATTATTCTGGATATTCGTATGCCCGGAAGAAGCGGACTTGAGGCATTACCGGATATCAAGAAAAAATTTTCCCACACCCGTGTCATTATGATCACTGCATTTCATGACATGAACACTACTATTCAGGCCATGAAAGACGGTGCTGATGATTATATCCATAAGCCCATCGATCTGTCTGAACTTGATAATGCGGTGACCAAGGCACTCATTTCACATTGCGGCTCAGATGATGATATTACCATTGATTCCCAGCCATTTTCCAATTCCCCGCTTAACACCATGGTAGGCAGCAGCCCTGCCATGCGGGAAATCTTCAAAACCATTGGCCGCGTGGCTCAGAGTCCTGCGACCGTGTTAATCACCGGTGAAAGCGGCACAGGAAAAGAACTGGTCGCCCGCGCCATTCATTTATCCAGTGAACGGGCAGCAGGTCCATTTATTGCCATCAATTGCGCCGCACTGGTGGAAACTCTGCTGGAATCTGACATGTTTGGCCATGAAAAAGGCGCATTTACCGGTGCCGTGAATAAACAAACCGGCAAATTCGCTCTGGCAAATAACGGAACCATATTTCTCGATGAGGTAGCTGAATTATCATTAAGTATGCAGGCCAAACTACTACGTGTTTTACAGGAAAAAGAATTTATTCCCGTGGGTGGAAAAACCACTCAAACAACCAATGCCAGAGTTATTGCTGCAAGCAATATTAATTTTTCCGAACAGGTAGATAATGGTAGTTTTCGAGAGGATCTTTTTTATCGTTTACAGGTTGTCAATATTCATTTACCCTCTCTCAGGGAACGTAAAGAAGATATATTTGATTTGACCCAGACACTATTGGCGCGTGCCAATAGAGAGATGAACAGAAACGTTAACCGTGTTGCCAATGATGTCATGCAGGCTCTGCATGACTACAACTGGCCGGGTAATGTTCGGGAACTGGAAAATATCCTGATCAAATCCGTGGCTATGTCACCGAGAAATATTATTTCTGCCGACCTGCTACCGGATAAGATTATGCACCATATCCCGTCTACAGCAGAGGAAAAAGAACCATACACGGAAAATCTAAGCAACTTAAGTCTGCAGGATATTGAAAAACAGCATATTCAGCGTGTTCTGGAAGCAACTAATGATCACAAAGGTAAAGCCTGTGATATTCTGGGGATTTCCCGTCCCAGACTACGCCGCTTAATCAAACAATATAATTTAACGGATAACACCCAACAGGAAAGCGAGCATGATGATGATTAAACGACGCCATAACTCTGAACAACTCCAGACCGTTAAAGAAAAAACAGATTTTATTCTAACCGGTATTTTTAGCTTACTTTTTTTTATACCTGTACAGATTTTTGCCCAGGAAATTGTGACAGAAGGTGTTCCTGAACAAAAACTACAGAGTGAAAATGAAGTGCTTATTGATGTCAAAGGGCGCGGTGGAGACTTTAGCCTGATTGGCAAGGATGGTTGGGTGTCTTTATCCGATTTTCGCGGCAAAGTGGTCGCTATTTATTTTGGCTATACAAAATGCCCTGATGTCTGCCCAACTAACCTGAGTTTTATATCCAGCGCCATTAATGGACTCAAACCAGAAGAAAAGCAAAACTTCCAGAGTATTTTTATCAGTGTCGATCCCGGACGTGACTCGCCGGACACACTGGCTGAATATGTCAAATATTTTGATGATGAAATGATCGGCCTGAGTGCAGCGCCAGATGATCTGGATCCAGTGGTTGCCCAATACGGTGCCTACTATGAAAAAGTCCCCTACTCCAATTCAGCTTTAATGTATGGTGTTGATCATACCTCCGAAACCTACATTGTAGGAAAAAAAGGCACTTTATTTGCCATTCTGCCTCATGCCACAAAATCTGAAAATATACTGGAAACAATTCGTGAAGCCATGCAGCAATAAAATTTAAGTAGTTGCTTATTGAACCTGACGGTTATAAATTATTTTTAGTTACATATTATTACAGGATATTGACAACCTTAATTGAATTTTGCCTGTATCGTCCGATTTCTACCTTCTTGTTTTGCTTTATAAAGCGCTCGATCGGCTTGTTCGACCAGATCATTGATAGATGAATTTTCTTTCTGGTATTGTGCAACACCAAAACTTGACGTAAGTGTTCCTAACGGCTGAAAAGAATGATTTTCAATTATTTTTCTTATCTTCTCTGCCATGATATAGGTATTATTGGCATTGGTTTTAGGGGAAATCAACATAAACTCTTCGCCACCCCAGCGACCCAGAATATCTGTTGCGCGCACATTATCTTTAATCAATTGGGAAAATTCAATCAGTATTGTATCGCCTGCCTGATGACCGAACTGGTCATTCACTGATTTAAAGTAATCAATATCAATAATAATGATACTGAATACCTGTTGATAACGCTGATAAAGTTTTTCCTGTTGTTCCAGAATTTCGTCCAGTTTTACCCGATTATAAACCTGTGTCAGCTTGTCTGTCACGGAAATCAATTCCAGCTGAGTATTGTATTTTTTCAGTACATGATAACGATATAAAAAAAATGACAGCAGCAGCGCAATAGCAACCAGCCATTTCCAGATATCACTATAATCCACTACTTTTTCATAGCGTATGGCCAGCCATTGATTGAGAATATCCTGTTTTTGTTTTTCTGAAATAGACGCAATGGCTTTATCAAAAATGTCCTGTAGTAACGGTTCATCATTACGGGTGGCAACACTCAGTTGCCATTTTTCGTCGAATTTTCCGGCAATTTTTAATTCGCCGACAAAATTACGTTGAAATTCATAGCCAATGGTGACTAATGTGCCTATAAAACCAAATAATTCACCCTGATTCACCATCTCTAATCCCTGCTTAAGAGAGTCGACATCAATAATATTCATTTCCGGATATTTGTCTCTCAGGATTTCACCAAACGCATAGCCCCTGACCACACCCAGTTTTTTATCGCTAATTTTTGAAATATCTGCAATAAAAAATTCATCCGTCTTGGTTGCAACAACGACAGGGATGGACAGATAAGGCTGGGTAAAATTCATGTATTGCCTGCGTTCTTTTGTCGCCATGGCCAACGAAACAATATCGCATTTTCTGGCCTTAGCAAATTCAATAGATTGTACCCATGTGCTTGTGGGAATAAGAACAATAGGCAGTGCAATTTTCTTTTCCAGAATTGCCATATAATCTGCAGTCATACCGATATGTTTACCCCCCTCGATGCTTTCCAATGGCATCCAGTCGGGATCAATACACATGGTAATCTGTTTTGTTTGCTGCAGATAGTCTAATTCCTGTGCAGTCAGATCAAGATTTACTGCCTCGGACTTTGTTAAGCCTGAACTTGACATTTCTGCAGTAGACAAAAGAGTATTCGCCAGCAAATTCTGACCCGCAGCGCAACAGAGCAGAAAAAAAGTGATTAAAATGAAGTATAAATTTTGCATTCTAGTTATTTTGTTGCAACAACAGGGCAAGAAAGTCCTTGACTGGCAAGGGTTTGGAAAAATAATACCCCTGATAGTGTGTACAATTATGCGCACGTAAAAACTCTAACTGCTCCATGCTTTCAACACCTTCTGCAATAACCTCCAGGCCCAGATGTTGGGCCATCACAATAATAGTATCCACAATAGCGTCATCATTTTTATCTTTTGTGATATCACGTATAAAAGAACGGTCGATTTTAAGCATATTGACCGGCAATGATTTAAGATAGGATAAAGAAGAATAGCCTGTACCGAAGTCATCAATGGAAAAACGTATCCCCATGTCCTGCATTTGTTTCATTTTCTCTGAAAAGGCTGAAAAGTTACCCACCAGAGTTTGTTCTGTAATTTCTAACTCCAGGTATTTAGCCGGAATCTGGTATTGGTTCAACAGCGCTTTTACTTCGTCAATATAATCCTTGCGCTCAAATTGCCAGGGGCTGACATTGATCGCAATTCTTTTAAAGGAAGCTGGTAAATCTAGCTGTAAAATATTCTGTAACTCGTGTAATACCATTGCCATAACTGAACGGCCCAATAAGTGTACCAGACCTGATTCTTCAGCAATGGGAATAAATTCTACCGGTGAAATAAACCCTCTGTCTGGATGCTGCCAACGCACCAGAGCTTCTGCAGAAGTAATATGACCAAGTTCATTATATTGAGGCTGTAAATGAATGCTCAAACTGTTTTCTTTTAATGCGATGCGTAAATCATTTTGCAATTGCAAACGATTTTCCAGTAAAGATTGCATGTGCCGGGCAAACAATCTAACCGTATTTTTGCCTTCCTCTTTAGCCTGATACATAGCAATATCCGCGTATTTGATCAGGTCATGGCTGTCACGCTGTTCTTCAGGAAATAACACCACACCTATACTAGAGCCGATTTGGTGCTGCTGACCTTCCAGCATATAGGGAACCTGTAAAATATCAAGAGTCTTATAGGCAATAGTCTGTGCCTGACTTGAAGCAATCAGTATATTGTTTTCCAGATTAGATAACAGTACAACAAATTCATCACCACCCAGACGACAGGCCAGATCTTCTTTGCGTAGCAGGCTGGTCAGGCGTTTGGCAGCCTCTTTAAGCAACAGATCGCCGGTACGATGACCACAGGTGTCATTTATGATCTTAAAATTATCTAAATCGATGAAAAGTAAGGCCCCTAATTGCTCATGTCGTTTTGCTCTGGCAATTTCCTGATCCAGACGCTCCATTAATAAGCGTCGATTGGGCAGTTCTGTTAAAGGATCAAACAGAGATAAACGATGCGCCTGTTGTTTGGCCAGAACCTGTTCCGTCAGATCATGAGCAATCCAGACAACCATTCTCTTATCGGTTTTGTTCTTCAGTTCATAATCAAGTACAGCCGTGTGTCCCTGGAAATATTTTTCTGTACCCGATGTTGTCAGTTCATATTCCGTGATCTGTGGTTCCCGTGTTTCCAGAGTTCTGGCAATAACCCGAAGAATTTGATCTGCTACAGATTCAGGCAATATTGTCTGCAG
>CBDTVA010000098.1:0-8818 GCA_965363935.1 uncultured Gammaproteobacteria bacterium
GACTTTACCCTGAGCAACAATTTCTCCGCCATGTACGCCGGCACCCGGTCCGATATCTACGATATAATCTGCGCTGCGGATCGCCTCTTCATCATGTTCCACAACAATAACGGTATTGCCAAGATCTCTTAAATAGGTCAGAGTGTTTAGCAGCCGTTGATTGTCTCTTTGATGTAAACCAATAGAGGGTTCATCCAGAATGTACATAACACCCACCAGTCCGGCACCAATCTGGCTGGCCAGTCGAATACGTTGTGCTTCACCGCCTGACAGAGTTTCAGCACTGCGTTCCAGAGTCAGATATTCCAGGCCGACATTGACCAGAAAATTCAGTCGCTGGGTAATTTCAATGACAATCTTTTTGGCAATTTCTCCTCGTTTGCCGGGCAGTTTCAGATGATCAAAAAACGTCAGAGTATCACCAATAGACATGGCAGTAATTTCAGGCAGGGTTTTTCCCTTGATAAAAACATGACGAGCTGAGAGGTTCAAGCGGCTGCCATGACATTCCGGGCAGGGTTGAATGGTCTGGTATTTGCTCAGATCCTCACGGACGACATTGGAATCGGTTTCATGATAGCGCCGCTGCATATTGTGAATAACACCCTCAAAGGGTGCATTGCGGGTAGTTTTACGCCCTTTATCATTCACATAAACAAAATTAATGGCTTCACCTTCATTGCCATAAAGGATGATTTTCTGGATTTTTTTTGGCAATTTTTCAAAAGCTATTTCAATATCAAAGCCATAATGCTCTGCCAGAGAAGTGAGCATCTGGAAATAATAGGCATTACGCCGGTCCCAACCGCGAATAGCGCCGGAGGTAAGGGACAGTTCTGAATTGTGTACCACCTTTTGGGGATCAAAAAACTGCTTGACTCCCAGGCCATCACAACTCGGACAGGCACCAGCGGGATTATTGAAGGAGAATAATCGGGGTTCCAGTTCGGTCAGACTGTAGCCGCATTCAGGACAGGAAAATTTGGCCGAAAAGGTCAAGTCATGCTGCTGTGGATCATCCATATAAGAAACTCGGGCAATACCATCGGACAGTTCCAGGGTTGTTTCAAATGAATCTGCCAGACGCTGCTTGAGATCGGCGCGTACCTTGAAACGATCCACCACGACCTCGATGGTATGTTTTTTACGCAGCTCCAGCTCCGGAGCATCATCCAGTTCGAAAATTTTTCCATCAATACGGGCGCGGATATAGCCCTGAGCTTTGAGTTCATTAAACAGGACGTGATGCTCACCTTTTCGTGACTGGACAACGGGAGCCAGCAGCATCAGTTTACTGCCTTCCGGCAGGGACAAAGTACGGTCAACCATCTGGCTAACGGTCTGTGCATCCAGTGCGGTATGATGTTCCGGGCAGCGAGGGTTCCCGGCGCGGGCAAATAACAAACGCAAATAATCATAAATCTCGGTGACCGTGCCAACGGTTGAACGCGGATTATGTGAAGTAGACTTCTGTTCTATGGAAATAGCCGGGGAAAGCCCTTCAATATGATCAATATCAGGCTTTTCCATCATGGAAAGAAATTGTCTGGCATAGCTGGACAGGGATTCAACATAGCGGCGTTGACCTTCAGCGTAAATAGTGTCAAAGGCCAGAGATGACTTGCCGGAGCCGGACAGACCCGTAATCACTATCAATTTGTCCCTGGGCAGTTCAAGATCAATATTTTTTAAATTGTGGGTGCGAGCCCCCTGAATTGTTATAGTATCCATAAAACCATTAAAAAGTTGTAACTGTGCTGAGTAAAAAACTGATAATATACTGCGTTTCACATCTAAAGAGCAAAGAAATTAGACGATTATTTTATCGCACCGGGATTACAGCTCAGGTAATAGTAGAAAAGGTATAGGTAAAAAAGACTGTAAATGATAGAAAACAACACCGACAAACTGACTTCGCTGGAAAAAAGGGCGGCTTCTTCACTGGCCAGTATTTATGCCCTGCGTATGCTGGGACTGTTTATGATTTTTCCAGTGTTTTCACTCTACGGTCAACAGCTGGAAGATAACACTCCGTTTTTAATTGGCCTTGCGATTGGCGCCTATGGCCTGACTCAGGCTATTTTTCAAATACCTTTTGGTATGCTGTCTGATAAAATTGGCCGTAAGCCGGTTATTATTGGCGGTATGCTGATTTTTGCTCTGGGCAGTGTGATTGCAGCGATGTCCGACTCCATTTACGGTGTTATTATTGGCCGTATTATCCAGGGCAGTGGTGCGGTTGCTGCCGCAGTCATGGCTTTGGCTGCGGATTTAAGCCGCGAGGAGCAACGCCTGAAAATTATGGCCACGATTGGTATGAGTATAGGCTTTGCCTTTGCTGTGGCAATGGTGCTGGGGTCCATCCTGAATGAATGGATTGGCGTGGCTGGTATTTTCTGGCTGACAGCCGGATTTGCCCTGATGGGTGTCGGAGTAACCCTGTTCTGGGTTCCAGACGCGCCAAAAAGTTTTCATCGGGAAACCGAGCCGGTGCCTGAACAGTTTAAGATGATTTTAAGTGATTTTCAGCTCTTGCGTTTGGATGCTGGTATTCTTATCCTGCACATGGTGCTGACAGCAACTTTTATTGTTATCCCGATTGCACTTACCAATGAACAATACGCCAATCTGCCTTCTGCGGAACACTGGAAGGTCTATCTGCCCGTGATGATTCTGGCCATGGTACTGATGATACCGTTTATTATTATTGCTGAAAGTAAACACCGCATGAAGGAAGTTTTTGCGGGTGCGATTGCAGTGACTGCTCTGGCAGAACTGGGTTTTTGGGCATTTAATGATTCATTTTATGCGCTGACATTTTTTATTCTGGTGTTTTTCTCAGCCTTTAATATACTGGAAGCGTCTCTGCCGTCTCTGGTATCAAAAATGTCACCCTCCGAGGCTAAAGGTACTGCTATGGGCATTTATAGTACCAGCCAGTTTCTGGGGGCCTTCCTGGGTGGAATAATTGGTGGAAAGTTACTGGGTTTGTATGGTATAAATGGTGTTTTCCTGTTTGCCGTATTGGCAATGCTGGTTTGGCTGTTCATCGCTCTGACCATGAAAAGTCCCCGTTATTTGAGTTCCTTTGTGGTGAAATTAAGTAAGGTGACGGCAGATGATATTTCCCATGTGACAGCAAGGTTAACCGGGATCTGCGGCGTTGCCGAAGCCGTGGTCATACCCGATGATGGGGCCGCCTATTTAAAGGTGGACTTACACGCTTTAGATCGAGCAAGTTTAAAAGAATTTTCAATAAAGTATTCAGATGAGGATGAGTAATGGCTGGAGTAAATAAAGTTATACTGGTAGGTAATCTGGGCAAGGATCCTGATGTGCGTTATACCCCGGATGGTAAGGCGGTCACCAATATCACATTGGCCACTTCAGAGTCATGGAAAGATAAAAATACCGGTCAGCGCCAGGAAAAAACGGAATGGCACCGGGTGGTTTTTTTTGGTGGTGTCGCTGGCGTGGCGGGGGAGTACCTGCGCAAAGGCTCAAAAGTTTATATAGAAGGAAAGCTGCAAACCAGAAAATGGCAGGATCAAAGTGGCCAGGATCGTTATACAACAGAAGTCGTTGTAGATGGCTTTAGCGGTACCATGCAAATGCTTGACAGTCGCACGGGTGGTGATACGGCCTTCAATCAGGGTAGCAGTAGTGGCCAGCCCTATCAAAATGCGGCCCCACAACAGGCCGCCCCACAACAAAATACTCAGCAAAATCAACCCCAGTCATCAGCCCCTCAAGCGCCAGCCGCTCCCGCTGGACAGCCTTTTGAAGATGAATTTGATGATGATATACCGTTTTAAAGGACACCATAGAGCGATTGTGTAAAATATACCACCTAAGCCTTTGTATTCACAAAGGCTTTTTTTATTATTCTAAAAATAAAGTGTAAATAATTATTGAGCATTATCTGTTTAAATACTAAATTTATTAATACTTGGAGAATGTTTCTGGCCATTTATGTTATAATTATGGCTATTTTTATAGTGTCAGAGGTTTATTATGACGGATGCAACGATATCTCATTTAAAAAATCATTTACCTGAAATAGTGCATGATGCTGAGCAAGGACAGGATATTCAAATTACAAGGCATGGAAAGCCTGTTGCAGTCATCGTATCACTTGAGCGTTATAATCAGGCGTTTAGTTTTGATAAAGGTATATTTAGCGCATATTTACGTTGGCGAACTCTCCATCCCAATGCAAGTGGATTTACTGATAAAGAGATAGATAATATGCGCTGCAGGGAGCCTCATGAAGAATCAGGCTCCAGTTGGGATTAGTTGCTGGTGAAATACTTACTGGATACCAATATTATTTCAGAACCCATGAAGTTACAAGCTAATAGAGGTGTCATGAACCGGCTGGCTTTGGATAGTATCTTTTCTTGCGCTTCTGCTACAGTTTGGCATGAGCTATGGCATGGAGTTAAATTATTAAATAATGGAGCGCGCAAGAATGAACTTGAGTCTTATCTGAACCTGCTCAAGGATGATGGTTTTACGGTTTTACCTTACTGTCAAAAGGCGGCTGAGTGGTTGGCAGAGGAAAGAGTTCGATTGAAGACTGAGGGAATAACTCCACCAAAATACGATAGTGAAATTGCAGCAGTTGCTGCTGTAAATCAACTGATTATTGTCACTAGAAATATGGAAGATTTTTCATTCTTCCATGGTTTGTCGGTTGAAAACTGGTTTGATCTCTAGAAAAAGCTATACGTTAAGAATATTTTGTATATGTGTTAACTTTCTGTTTAGATGGTTTTTGTAAAGTTTAGACTGAAATAATAACAATTAATTTACATAATATTTTACAACTTTTGTTATTGATCATGATTATCTTTTTTATAAGCAAATAAAATCAGTGCTTTGTTATTTTGCTCACTCACGCAGTGATTGATTTTTTCTTTTAGGTGTACATTTCCGTTTTGAAAGCACCTTATGTCTTAAGTGTAAAATTTTACCCCCAAGCCCTCTATTAGAGGGCTTTGTTGTTTTTGTCTTTGAAAAAAAGGGGAAATAATGTGTTGGTTTGTCTTTTAAAAAAACTTATTGGAAATATGCTAAAATTAACTAGTATTTGTATGAAATTTAGGGAGTGGAAAAGTTAATATGGGAGATAAAATAACAGTTTATCTTGATAACTGCTGTTTTAATCGTCCATACGACGATCAAGGCCATCTCTCAATATATCTTGAAACACAAGCAAAACTGGCTATTCAGGAATTAGTAAAAGACCAAGGAGTCTTTTTGTTTTGGTCGTTTATTTTGGATTATGAAAACCAGGCAAATCCTGATGAAGTAATAAAAAATGAAATATTTCTCTGGCGGAAGAATGCGGCTGATATTGTTGCCAGTAACAACCAGATAATAGAAAATGCAAAAAAATATGTTCAATCTGGTTTAGGTAAAAAAGATGCATTGCATTTGGCATCTGCTCTTGAAGCAAAATGTGATTATTTTATTACTGTGGATAAAGGTATTTTGCGAAAAACAAAACAACTAGATAATATTATAGTGTGCAGTCCAATAGAATTTATTGGTTTCTGGGAGGATAAAAAATGATATCTGATACTGCTATAAAACAAAAAGGTTTCGAGGTGTTAAAAGAAAAACTGGGGATAGTTGAAATGGAAAGGTTTATTATGCTGATAAATCGTGAAAAATTTGACTATACCAAATGGAGAAAAGATTTGTTTGAGGATATGGATATTGAAGAATTATCCAATAAAGCAAATGAGTTCTCTAAGGGGTTGTGAAAGCCTTAAATAAGATTATGTAAAGTTTTACTGTGTATTCAGGTAAATAAATTACAAAAGATTTTACGGTTTTTTATTGTTTGTGATACTTTGAATTTTAATAATTATAGAAAACAGTGGGTTAATTTTATTTTACTCACTCACACGGTGATTGTTTTAGTGTTCTACATGTCCATAAGCGTTTTAAAAAGCACCTTATATCAAAAGTGTAAAGTATTTATTGAAAGCCCGTTAACAGCGGGTTTTTTTGTTGGGATATCGATCAAAATCGAAGCATTTTCTTTACAATTAGGCATATTTTATCCTCACGTTGAAGCACTTTTTCTAAATGCTACATCCACGTTTAAGCTGATCTGAAACACCAGAATGAGCCGATTCTTAAATTATAGATTGAAAAGTGCCAGTGAATTTTTTATCCTTAGGCAGCCGTCAAAAGCCACTAAATTAGAAATTTTTAAGCATTGTATGGAAAAACTAACCAATGCGGTTTATGTCTATATCGGTATGGATCACTTTGCCAGGCCGGATGAAAAGACTGAACACTTCTCTAAATTAATATAAATTGCAATACTGTTCTGGAGTCGAACATTAGGATCCCTTTTGCTCTGCATGACCCTTCTCTGTCAAATTAAGGCACTTAAACAAATGAATGTTAATAAACCCTCAACTGAACATCTGGCCTCTTTTTTCTACGATACTGAAAAGCTTCAAACGATCAGTTCATCAAATGTAATCAAGCAGGGCTTGCTTTATTTCAAAGAAAATCGAGTTATTGATATGGAATTTGATGAGCAGCGTTTATGGGCCTATGTTGAAGGTTCCAGAAGGGATGAGCCATATTATGTGGAATTGAGACAGGCTCTTCAATCAGGGGAAGAAAACAGCAGCGCACTTCACGTTCAGTGTAATTGTACCTCCAGCCCTGAGCCCGTTTGTAAACATGCCATTGCCTTGCTTTATCATTATGCCGAACTGTCTGATCAGGAAAGCGGGGAATTACAAAGTGCTCAAGCTACAGCCATTGCAGAGAGGGTTAAAAAAGGCCGAACAGAAGTCAATGTGAAACATCTGTCAGGCAGACCGACGTTTAGTGAATGGGAAGCTTCTTCTGTGATGTCTACCACCCACAGGCCACAAAGCTATAAAGTGCATATTCGTTCACTGATTGAGCGAAGGAATTATTGTAGTTGTCCTGATTATGCGACTAACTTGCTAGGTACCTGTAAACACATTGAAGCCGTATTATATAAGCTGAATAAATCAGCTGAAAAATCTAAACTGGTAAAATTAGAAAAACAAAATATTGCCTTTGTCTATCTTTCCTGGGATGAGCCTGAAGCGCCTAAGGTTCGAGTGCAGCGTTCCCCTGCCTGCTCTGCTGAGCTGAATAAAATACTCGATCAATATTTTAATGCGGCCGGTGAATTCAAAGCACAATTACCTGATGATTTTTTTCGTTTTAGCGATCAGGTTAATGGCCAGGATGATTTGCTTATTGGTGAAGATGCCAATGTTTATATCCGTAAATTAATGGCAGATATTAGTCATAGGGCAAAAGCGCTACAGATACAACAGAAAATTACACGTTCGAATGGTGTTTTACCTAATATCAGAGCACGTCTTTATCCTTATCAGGTTGAAGGCGTGGCATTTCTTGCATCCAGAGGCAGAGCTTTATTGGCAGATGATATGGGGTTAGGTAAAACCTTACAGGCTATTTCTGCTGCAGCCTGGTTGAAAGATAATGCTGCTATTACTACCGTTTTAATTATTTGTCCGGCCTCATTAAAGCACCAATGGGCTCGGGAAATTGAAAAGTTTACTGGTATGGATGCACAGCTTATTCAGGGTAGTCCTGATGTGCGTCATGTACAATATCGTAATAAAAAAACTTTTCTTATTGTTAACTATGAACTGGTGATGCGTGATTTATCACTTATTAATGAAATGGTCAGACCGGATTTAATTATCCTGGATGAAGCGCAGCGTATTAAAAACTGGCGAACAAAAATTGCCTCTACAATAAAACTGATCAATTCCCGTTATGCCTTTATTCTTACAGGTACACCTATGGAAAATCGCCTGGAAGACTTATACAGTTTATTACAGGTCGTTGATCCTAATATATTAGGGCCATTATGGCGTTATATGATTGATTATCATATAACTGATGAAAAAGGTAAGGTATTAGGTTATCGTAATCTGTCAAAATTGAGACAAACTATAGCCCCGGTGCTGTTACGTCGGGAGCGTAGTTTAGTTCGGGACCAATTACCTGATAGAACACAAATTCGTTTAGATGTTCCCTTAACAGAGGTGCAAAGAGAATTACATAATAGCGCAATGTCAGCAGCTTCCAGCTTAGCCAATATCGCTAAAAAAAGACCATTAACGCCATCAGAATCCAATCGTTTAATGGCCAGTTTACAACAGGCACGAATGGCTTGTGATGCGGCAGGTCTGGTTGATAAAGAAAGTCTGGGCTCTCCAAAATTAGATGAAGTTGCTAATCTACTGGAAGATATTTGTATTGAAAATGGTCAGAAAGTGGTTATCTTTTCTCAGTGGGAACGCATGACCGCAATGACTGAATTAGTGGTCAAAAAACTTAATTTGGGTTGTGTGCGTTTGCATGGCGGAGTCCCTACAGCAAAACGAGGTGAATTAATCGAACGCTTCAGTGAAGATGATTCCATTAGTGTGTTTATCTCCACGGATGCCGGAGCAACGGGCTTAAATTTACAATGTGCTACGGTGCTGATTAATTTAGATGTACCCTGGAATCCTGCAATTCTGGAACAGCGGAACTCCCGAATTCACCGTCTCGGACAAAAGGAAAAAGTTCAAATTATCTTGATGGTTTCAGAAGATTCTTATGAAGAAAGAGTGTTGAGTTTATTACAAAATAAACAGAATCTATTTGACAATGTTATTGAGCCTGATGCCACGGAAGACGTGGTGGGTATTAATAAGAAAATGCTGTCCACTCTGATAGACGATTTGGCTGAAGGAAAAGAAAAAACCACAGAAGCGGCAGCTAAGGATAT
>CBDTVA010000099.1:0-8806 GCA_965363935.1 uncultured Gammaproteobacteria bacterium
CAATTTTCAGTTGTCGGGAGCGACCTCCGGTGAGAAAGGCATTACCGGTTTTGGGTACCTGTTTGAGATTCTGGATGAGACTGAAACCCAGGGTGCGTAATTGTTCGTCATCGACTTCATTGGACCATAAGGTCAGAGCCACTACCGGGACATCATCAATTTCTTTGGGCTTGATTAATGGCAGGTCCCCACCTGGAGGCATAATATCCAGATTGGCCTGCACCTTGTTATGGGTCAGAATAATGGCGGATTCAATATTTTCCCCGACATGGAACTCCAGAGTAATAATGCCCCGTTCTTTATCACTGACAGAATAAACGTGCTTAACACCGGGAATTTCACTGAGTAAACGCTCCAGTGGTTTGACCATTAATTCGGACATTTCATCCGATGAAACGCCAGATTGTTTGAGAAAAATATCAATCATAGGCACCGAAATCTGTGGATCTTCCTGCCGTGGTGTGGCAATCAAACCATAGATGCCGACTAATAGCATGGCGGTAAAGAGTAAGGGGGATAAAGGTGAATGGATAAAGGCGTCGGCGATGCGCCCGGCAAAGCCTAAATCATCTTTATCATCATCGCAGGGTCTTGGTTGCTTGTCATTATTGCTCATTTGGCTGTGACTCCTTGTTGAGCAGGAGTTCTTTATTAGGTTGTAGCTCTTGATCAGGCTGTAGCTCTTGATCAGGCTGTAGCACCTCCACAGTTTGACCGGAACGAGTGGTTGAATCAGCTGCGCTTAATATCCGATCACCTTCCTTTAAACCGGAAATGACGGAGTAATAATCATTATCAGAAGGTGAACCCATGCGGATCAATTGCATTTTTAAGTGATTATCTTCGCTCACTAAAAAAACCGCCGGAAGACTTCCGCGCCAGACGATGCTGGATTTAGGAATGATAGGCAGGGCGTCACTCTGCTGGCTTTTTTCACCAATTTTTACCGAGGAATACATGCCTGGATGGGCATTGATGTCGATGGGTAAATCAAATTTAACGGTGGTGGTATGCGCACCCTGTTCTGCCATAGGGAAAATACGCGCAACCTGGACTTCAATATCTGCAGCACCATTATCCAGTCGGGCAGGAACACGCTGGCCGACAGTTAACAGGTGCAGGACACGGTTAGGGACTTCCACCTGAAGCTGCAGGCGGCTGGTATCGGCAAAAATAATCATCGGCATACCAGGTTGAATAATATCACCCACTTCCACCATTTTGTTTAAAATAGTGCCGTCAAATGGGGCAATACTTCGGGCATTGAGAATATTTTCATCCAGTTCCCTCAGACCTTCATGGGCCTGACGGATCTGATTTTGGGCGGTCTGGACTTGTACCTGATACTGATGCAGAGTGGCAGACCGGTCAATGCCCGTATTACCGCCACGACCGGAAGCACTGCGTACCGGATCAGTCACTATCCCCATGACCGCCGGGAGGCCGCCCATCATGCTATTGGACTGGGAGTTGGGATTTAAGAGCTCACGCTGGAATTGCATTTGAGCATTTCCCAAACCTGCTCTGGCACTATCATATTGCGCCAGGGCAGAACGTCGCTTGGCAAGTAATGCTGCGATGTCCAGAGTGACCAGGGTGGATCCTTTTTTGAAAAAATCACCCTCTGAACCGGCAATGGTTTCAACATCACCCGGCATTTGTGCTAAAAGTTTGACGGTTTTCCAGGGAATGACTGTTCCACCCAGCACAATATGACTGGTGTCGGAACTTTTTTTCACGGTATAAATCGGATCCTGGGAATCACTACTGATTGCAAGGGTAGAAGAAAAAATACCACAGAGCAGTGCAGTCGCGGCAAAAAGAGGCGTGACAGTATGTTTCATGATCTTCCTTTGAGAATGAGAATGCTTATGATTGCCATGATCATTTATCATAGCATATTACGACTATGTTCTATTTATTTCTATTTATTAGAATAGTCTTATTTTCTTATATTGTTGAATAAAAAGAATTGATATATGACAAGAAATGATAAGATAATATTAATAATTCTTTATCTTATTTATAATAAAATAATAGCTTTTCTGATAAATGCTCAGGACAACCGCCGGGGAACCATGCAATTGATTCAGAATAGGACCAGTGCTCGCTGTACTTTGTTATTTTATATCCATATTATGTGTTGATTTTTTTGTTGCAGACAGGACCAGGAAACTCTGCTTAACTTTTTGTGTAGTAAAGGAATTTTACTTCTATGAAACAGAAACCATTGATAGTCGTTATAGATCAAAAAAATGTTTTTGAGGCCATGTATGGCGTTTTGACGCGCGAGTTTTATCAGCCGGAAATTGTTCACTATGCGACAAAAGAAGCAGCAATGGAATTTGTTCACTCTACTGAGAAGGCGGACATAATTTTTGTTGACTGGAATATCGCTGGAGAAGCATTTTTCTACAAGGTCAGGGAAGATATAGAAAACCATAACACACCAGTGATTATTATGACTGAAGGGGACCATGAGACCATAATCATTAAGGCTCTGAAGTTTGGAATCACTCAACACTTAACCAAGCCTTTTCTGGATAAGGCGCTGATTAAAAAGATCAACCAGTTGATGTCTTTTCAGGAAAGTCGACGTAAGCGTCGTCTTCGTCCGGACAAAGAACAGCAGGTGAACGTTGAATTTGATGAACAGGGGCAGGAATCACGAACCCTTGTGGATTTGTCCTGCGAAGGGTGCTTGTTAAGATTGCCAGTGGCACGTGCAAAAGAGGCATTTATCTATCATAAGGCAAGGCTTGGCTTTAATATTAATTCCTATCAGTTTCACTTGGATGCAGAAGTTTCGCGTATAGGACATGATTATCCCATGACCGAAGAACATGATAGTGTGTTAATGATGTTGAATTTTACTGAGTCAAATGAAGAAAGTTTGCTGCAATTAAATGATATGCTGGATGACTTGCAAGCCCAGTGGCATTATTAGTCATATGATAAAAGCGAAGCGATATATTCTGGTTGGCAGGAAAGCCGTTGAAGAGCCGGATTTGTCCAGGTGGGAAGGCTGGTTTTCTCATGCCAACCGAATTGTTAAGTCGATTGATATTCCTGTGACCGAAGAAAATCGTTTCCTGTTTAAAATCACTGATCCGCATTGTGTTATTAATGTCAGCACTGTTTTTTTGGGAATCGATCACGCCCTGTATGGAGCCAGACCACTGCTCTACGAAACTAAAATTACTGGGGGTCAATATGATCAAAGACGGCAGTGGACTCACACCTGGGATGAAGCGGAAACCGAGCATCAGTTTATGGTCGAGGCTTTGTTACAGGGCGGTTTTACCTGCCTGCTGAGAAAATTTAACCTGGCAGGGGGTGCATAAATGAATACGAAAAACTTACCGGACTGGGTAAAGTGGCTGGCTCAGGATGCGGATGGTAGCTGGTGGGGCTACGAAGTGGAGCCGCTGCAACATTTTTCAGGCTGGTATGAAAATGAAGTGGGTCAATACATACGCACTGAACAGGGAGCGCAGAGAACGCCAAATGCGGATTGGCGAGGCACATTACTGCATCTGAACTCCTGAAGTAGCACATCAAGCCACGCTACGCCCGTATATGAGCAGTCTGTGACGCTAAACGCGATAGCAGCCTAACTTAACCAGCAATAAAAACACTCAGGAGCCTGCTTTTTTCTTACTCAGGCTATGACTGAGGTGGTCGTGAATATACCTTGATGTAATCTGCTTCAATCACCTGAGTTAGAGCAGTCGTCACGGAGACAATTCCAAATTAATAAAACTACAATGGAAACGGAAGTTAAAATAGCCAGTATAGATAATGAATCAATAATCATAACATGCCTCCCTAGCGGCTTGTTTGTAATAGGGTGAAATAGTAAACAAGTAGGGGTATCAGGATGCTCTATGTGCATGGAATAAATATCCCCTTCTGCAAACCAGTCTATTATAAAACGCCTGAACAAGCTGTGATATGTATCACTAAATAATAATATGCCAATATAAAATAAATTTATTATCATTTATCTTTAGCAGATCCTGCCTATACTGTATTAAAAATCAATATAAATGGATGGAGCAGCTTAAATGGCAGTAAAAAAAAACAAGACGACTGATGATGTGCTGCTTATTTTGTGTAAGGCCGTGCAAAAAGTCCTCTCACAAACAACAAAAACGGAGATTCACTATTCTCCCACCGTACAAAAAATTTCCAAAACCTGCTTAAAACCGGATATTGGCTGTTTCGTTTTATTTGAAGGCGCTTTTTCCGGGTTAATTATTATTAATATGTCAGCTGGCGCTGCCGTGGAAATCTATCAGGCCTATATGAGACAAATGGGTTTCGCGGAAAATGAAATTTCCGATCAACACACGTCTGATGATGTTGGTAATATGCTGGGTGAACTGATGAATCAGATTGTGGGTGATTTTCAGGGTGAAATGGAGCACCAGCTGTCACTGTCCATTAGCCAGACACAGCCGAAAATGCTGGTGGTTAGCAAAGAATTAATCCTTTCCATCAATGCAAATATAGATCGGCCCCAGTCCCGCAGAGTGGTATTTCGTACCGCCAATCATAAGACATTTCATCTGGAAATGGCTATGGAGAAAACTGTTTTTATTGAACTGTATGATCCGGACAATCTCCCCACAATAGATTCCAACCTGAGCAAAGATGAGCAAAATCAGGCATTCCTGGATGATTTGGATATTTAGCGGCACGGCTTTTAAGAATACTAATTATACTCTAAGCCTCGTCTATTAATGCCTGTGATTTGTTGGTTTTCAGATAGCTCAGTTCTTCATCAGTTAATTCCACTTCATCATAAACTGTAATCATGGGTTTAACATGATGTTCCTGGTCGGTTTTAGAATACTCGGAAATACCTGTTTCCACTCGGGGGCCAGAGCTGGTATCGGGGAGTGAAGCAGGAGTTGCTGCCATTTATAAACAGCCAGGTAACAAGATTAATAGGCGCTCCTGGCATTTTTCATCTGCCGATAAATTTTGGTGCGTTTATTGATATTCAGGACCTCGGTAATACGTTCCAGAGCCTGAGCATAGGCGTTATCAAAACCATGCAGGTCAATACTAATACTGCCCCAGGAAATACTGCCATCAGGTAGCCTGATGCGCAGCTTGAATATATCCACTAAACGATCTTTGCCTTGCTGCTGCTGGCGGGTCAGACCAATGATGCGACCATCACTATGAAACTTTATGGGATTGGCAGTATCCAATTCTTCCTGATATTCAGCCTGCAATTGCAGCAGCTCTTTGTCACGAGCTTTTGCCAGAGCACGGATCTCACGCTCACGTTTTTTAGTGACCGGTTTGCCATTTTCAGTCAGATAGTAAACTTCATCATAGATCACATCACCGATTTTACGATAAACTCTCAGACGATGCCCGTAATGAGCATTATTTTCAGATACACCCATGTTACACCTACCCTAATGTTATATTGAAAAATTATTTGGAAGTGACACGCAGATCTTGTCTTGTTCATGCGGGCCAAGATCGGTATCTTATTATAACGTCCAATCTAAGCGTGTTAGAAGAGCAAAAGCTTGATCTTTATCAAGGTAATCGGGAATATGTGATATATTTTTATAGATTTGTTTGTCAGGGGCTTGTATTGATGCGAATTTAAATTCTTTATGCTATCCAGACCCCTTCAACCGCCGGTCATGGACATAAAGCGAAGCACTTTTTCCGGCTTTTCATTAAACTCATGTTTATGCGGTTTCAGATTTATGGCTTCACGGATGACCTGATCCAGATGGTTATCACTAATACCATTACGAAGCCAGGGGCGCAATTCGTATTTGTGTTCATCTCCCAGGCACATATAGAGTGTTCCGGTGGCTGACAAGCGTACCCGGTTACAGGTATCGCAAAAATGTTGTGAGATGGGGGTGATAAAGCCAATTTTCAGATTGGTCCCTGCCACCTGGACGTAGCGAGCGGGTCCTGCACCCGACATAACCGCCGGTATCAGTTCATATTTGCGTGCTAGCCGATCCTCAATCTCATGCAGATCGATATAATGATCAATAGCGTTTCGACCGGTATCGCCGACAGGCATGGTTTCAATAAAACGCAGAGTAAAGTCGTTTTTCAGGCAAAAATCCACCATATCTTCGACGTCGTCGTCATTAACGCCTTTCATTATCACCATATTTATTTTGATGGGATCCAGTCCAGCGGCTTTAGCCGCCATAAGGCCGTTGGTAATTTTTTCCAGTTTGCCCTGAGTAATCTGTTTGAACTTGACCGGATCTACGGTGTCCAGGCTGACATTGATTCTGGATATACCAGATTCTCGCAGCTCCTGTGCATGTTTGGCCAGTCGGGTGGCATTGGTGCTCAAGGACAGATCATCCAGGCCCGGGAGGGCCGAAAGACGTTTGGCCAGCACTGGAAGATCCCGCCTCACCAGCGGCTCACCACCGGTGAGGCGTACTGAGCTGACACCAAGGCGGGTAAAAGACGCGATAACCCGCTCGATTTCAGCAAAATTCAACCAGTCTTCCGGTTCTTCAAAGCCGTTAAATCCCTTGGGCATACAGTAGAAACAGCGCAGGTCACAGCGGTCGGTGACTGATAGCCGTACGTATTTGATTTTTCTATTGTATTGGTCAATTAAGCTCATAATGGTCACGGGCCTTGTGGGTTGCTTATAGCGATGATACTAAAACTATTGAGATTTAGAAACCTTTTAGCCAATTATTTAAAATAATGCCGATCTATATCAAGTCCAGTACATTATTGGCTCATATTCTGGCTTAAGCCTCTATCTAAATCAGGATATTTCAGTGTCATATTAAAAACAGTCAGAAGTTTGCGGTTATCAATGCGCCGTGATTCTTCCATATAGGAAAGCATTCCGGAGGACAATTGTGTTTTGGCCTGCTCAAGACTAATAGCAGGCGGTGCAGGCAGGTGATGGGTTTGTGCAACGCGTATAAAATAA
Organism: uncultured Gammaproteobacteria bacterium; assembly: GCA_965363935.1. Taxonomy (GTDB): domain Bacteria; phylum Pseudomonadota; class Gammaproteobacteria; order GRL18; family GRL18; genus CBDTVA01. The sequence continues at coordinate 6,959 of CBDTVA010000099.1, forward strand.
TCATACATGGTGGTTGGATGGCCATCCGCACAGTTGAAGATCCCTTCAATGGTTTTAGAAAAGCCTGCCTGCAAACAAATTTCCAGTAAATCATCGCAATGAATACGGTTACTATAAGGCGAATCTTCTGCCCTGACAATGGGAGTTTGGGCTCTGATACGTTGCAGTGGCAGTTTCCCAGGCCCATAAATTCCGGAAACCCTTAAAATCACCAGTGGGATATTAAATTTTTCACAATAGGATTGAAAATGCTGCTCTGCATCAACCCGACGCCTGGCACGATCGACTCCGGGATTTAAAGGGGTCGTTTCATCAACCCATTGGCCATGACAATTTCCATAAACACCCGTTGTGCTGATGAGTACTACTCTGGCAGGCTGCTCAGAGGCGTTAGTTTCCAGCAGTTTAATAAAATGTCTGCTACGGCTGTCCTCGGTTCCCTGACCGGGAGGCGGCATAAAATAATACAGCACAGACTGGCCGCTTTTGAATGCCTCTGGCAGGCTGTAAATATCATTGTCCATGTCCAGTGCAACGCTTTGCACGCCCAGTTCAAGACAATGTTTCCGGCTGCTTTCGCTTTTCACCAGGGTGGTGATATTTTTTGCCTCAGCTAAAGAACGTGATAGTAACTGCTGCAATAGCTTGCGGCCCAAAAATCCACATCCGACTATATTAACAGGTTTGCCTGCTGTTTTTGCCACGTTTTGTATTCTCGCTTGCTTATAAGATAAAAGATCATTTAATTCCGGCTCTGGCAATGGTCCAGACATCCACCCGCTCAACACCGTGTTTTTTGAGTAGTTTAGCTGCTTCATTGACGGTACTGCCAGTTGTCATAACGTCATCAATCAGGGCAATATGTTTATCGACTGAAGGCTCTTTTATGGCAAATGCCTGGCGAACATTTTTTTGTCTCTCTGAGGCGGCTAAACCGGCTTGTAAATCGGTATAGCGGCTTCTGATTAGATTGCTATAGTCCAGTGGCAGTTGATAAAAAGCAGAAAAAAACCGGCTTATTTCCAGGGCCTGATTAAAACCGCGTTCTTTCAGCCGTCCGGGGTGCATGGGCATAGGAATAATGGCATCCGGCAGCTGAAAGTTTGTATACTGCGCTGCCTGCTGAATAAATAGTTCAGACAGAATCCTGGCATAGTGTATTTTTTTTTGATATTTGAATTTTGTAATGAGGTATCGAATATCTTCAGAGTAGAGGTAAGGACTATAGACCTGGTCGTACTCATAGTGATGACTCAGGCAGTTTCCGCATAATGCAATTTCACCGCTAAGCTGTTCCATCGGTGAAGCACAACGCTGACAACAGTTGCTGTTTAAGCTGAGTGCAGCAATACAATGCGGGCATAGATCAGAGCTGCTATAGGTCTTTTCCAGGCAAAACAGACAGTGCCTGGGGACGATATTGGCAATTTGCCGGACTCTGTTTTGCTTGAATACAGTGTGCAGGAACCCGTCTTGAAAAAGTTTAGTCAAAATGCAGTGGTTCCGGCTTACTAATATGGTATCCCTGCAGATAGTCTACTTTCATTTCGGTCAAAGCTTCTGCCAGAGCTGCATTTTCCACGAATTCTGCAATAGTGAGGTAGCCCAGTTGATGAGCGGAATCGATAATGGACTGAACTATGATTTGATGTTTTTCATTTTCCAGCATGCCTTTAATGAGTGAGCCATCTATTTTCAGATAACGAATGGGTAATTTGGACAGGCGGGAATAATTGGAAAAACCGCTGCCAAAGTCATCGATGGAAAAATCCACGTTCAGACGGCTGAGTTTGACCATAAAATCCTCAATTAGTTTGAAATTGTCTATTTCATCACTTTCAAGTAATT
>CBDTVA010000100.1:0-8803 GCA_965363935.1 uncultured Gammaproteobacteria bacterium
TCTGCTTTCAAACTCCACTCACATATCCCTGGCCAAGCACTACTCACGCACATCCTTGTGCTCCGCAGCATAAGGCCATCCCTGGCCAAGCACTACTCACGCACATCCTTGTGCTCCGTAGCATAAGGCCATCCCTGGCCAAGCACTACTCACGCACATCCTTGTGCTCCGTAGCATAAGGCCATCCCTGGCCAAAAAAAACCTGCTGAGCAGCAGGCTTTTTATCATCAAGACAATTTTTTCGAGTTGAGTTATTAACCTTCCCCGGGAGTGTCATCAGCCGGGTCATAGCCACCTGGTAAGTTATGTGCAATACCCTTATGACATTCAATACAGGTCCAACCGTTTTCAGTCGCTTCTTCATGACGGTCAGCACTGCGAGACTCCTGCTTGTCAAAGTCCATGGACTCAAAGTCATGACAGTTGCGGCACTCACGCGAATCTGTATTTTTCATTCGTTTCCATTCATTTTGTGCCAGTTGCAAGCGTTTGCCTTCAAACTTTTCACGAGTGTCAATGGTACCCAGCATCTTATGGTACAATTCATTAGTCGCCTGGATCTTGCGGACAATCTTATGCACCCACTCTTTAGGTACATGACAATCAGGACAGGTCGCTCTTACACCGGTACGATTGGAATAGTGGATGGTTTCTGTATATTCTTCATACACATTATTTTCCATCTCATGACAGGAAATACAAAATGCTTCCTGATTGGTAGCTTCCATGGCAGTATTAAAACCACCCCAGAAAATAATACCCAGAACAAAACCAAAAAACAGTACTTTTAACGTACCTTCTTTTGAAAATAAAGCCATTATTATTAATCCCTAAATCTTTGTAAAATAATCTGATTAACTATATGCAACCAATCAGATTGTGAGTAAATAAATGCAGTGTCTGCAGGGTGATTCTAGTTAATACCTTCATAAACATTTTCTACCAGAGGGTCAGTCCTTACCTGCGGCACATGGCACTGGTTACAGAAATAACGGCGACTGGAAATAGTCTTTAAAGTTTCACCGTCACGGTTCACATAATGACTGTCTCCAATTCTCTTGGTTTTTTCTTTCTTGTAGGCTTTCTCACTATGACACTTCATACAGCCATTGTTATTCAGGGTGATTTTATATTTGTCAACGGTGTGCGGAATCAGTGGGGGTTGCAGTTCAAAACTGCGTTCATAGCCGCCTTCTACTGAATTCACCCTATGCTTGCCTGCTTTGTTAGCGTCAGCATCCAGAGCATGATCGCCACGCAATGATTCAAGAGACATTGCCGGCAATGAAAACATCACAGCAGTCATCGTTAAAAGCAATATCGAAATGACTTTTTTTGTTAAAGCCTTTGATGGTTTTATTGTGTTAAACATTTGTTTTCTCCATTAAAAATCTGGACAGAAAACCCGAATTATCTGTCCTCATAAATTTTCCCGGGACAGTGTTTACCGAGTTCTCAAGTTAATTAACCTTAAGCCCAGTCAGTAACAGACCTGAGCCCGATATAAATTTAGCTTTTAAAACGATGGGTAAAAATAAATACATCCTCATCACAGACATCTATACAGCGGCCGCAATTGGTACAGTTGCTTTCATTAATCAGTGGACTGATCCCTTTATCTGCTCCTTTCAATGCAGACGTTATGACCTTTGGTTCAGGGCAAACGACAAAGCAGTCATTGCAATCATCGCACTGTGCACGGTTTGCGGCACTTACCCGCAGGAGACTTTTTTTACCTAACAGGCTGTAAAAAGCACCAACAGGGCAGAGATGACCACACCAGCCCCGCTGACTCACAAACAGGTCAAACAAAAAGATGGCAAGAATCACCATCCAGGCCCACCCCATACCAAAGATAATTCCACGGAACATCAAAGATACCGGATTGAACAGTTCCCAGACAATAGCACCTGTAATCGCTGGTAAGACCAGAGTCAGGGCCAGTAACCAGTAACGTGTGTTCCTGGAAAACTGGCTGGACACTTTGAAGCCTAGTTTTCTGCGCATCCAGGCTGCCGCATCAGTCACCATATTGACTGGACAGACCCAGGAGCAGTAAACGCGTCCGCCAATTAACAGGTAAAACACCAATACAATTACTGAACCTATCAGACCTTCCGTTACCGGAAGATGACCGGCTGTCATTCCCTGCAACATCACATAGGGATCAGAAAGGGGCAGAATATCCAGTGTTAAACTGGACGCCATATTGCCTTTAATAATCCAGTAACCGAACAGAGGCCCTGTTAAAAACAGTACCAGTATGCCAAGCTGACTGATGCGACGTAGAATCAGCCATTTGTGCGCCGACAACCAGCCTTTCTTCTCAATGGAACGAGAGCCAACGGCCTGCTGTCCAGCCTGCTGACTACCGGAAGCTTGCTTTGCCATTATTTACTCTCCTGATTCTGTAACTTTTTCAGGCTATCCAATGGATTTGAAGAGAAAGGTGTTTCAACTGACTGTATTTCAGGTGGTAATGATAAACCACCATCATTATAGTCATAGGTCGCACCTTCAGGTAAATTATAGCGGTGTTCCACATCCGGTGTAACCAGGCTCTGGCCAGCAACTTTTTTCTGTTTCCAGCCGAACCGATAGTGTTCACCCACCAGACCTTTTGCCAGCTCCATGGGTAAGACCTTGATTGCCGCTTCTTCCAGAATACAGGCTTTTTCGCACCTGCCACAGCCGGTACAGGCATCGGAATGAACCACCGGTATAAACATTGCGTGTTTACCTGAACGGCGGTTATGCTGCATTTCAATGCTGATTGCATCGCCCTGTACCGGGCAGACATTAAAACACACTTCACAACGCAAACCCTGAAACGCAATACATTCTTCCTGATCGATTAATACTGCAAGACCCATACGGGCATCTTCAATAACATCTAATTCATGGCTTAATGCATTGGTTGGACAGGCAGCCGCGCAAGGTATGTCTTCACACATCTCACAGGGCTTATCCCGAGCGATAAAGTAAGGTGTGCCAAAAGCAACCTGTTCACCCAGCTCCGCCAGTCTCAGCATATCGTAAGGACAGTCCCTGACACAGAGTCCACAGCGGATACAGGCACCTGAAAATTCACCTTCAGGCAAAGCACCCGGTGGTCGGATTACCCAGGCTGGAGTAGACTCGGCCTGACGGGAATAAGTGCCCATGCCAAGTCCCAGCAATGCTGCACCGCAGGCAGTTTTGAGTGTATCACCCATAAACCTGCGCCGATTCAGCGTTGCTCTGGTTGCAGTTTGGGTCGCTGCTGATTCAGCAGAAAGCTCCTGAACTTGTTTATCTGACATGTAAAAAAAGCACCTCGTTTTGTAGCAATTGTATAAATAAGCTGTAGTTAACAGGGTCAATTTATTGATGATGTCAGTCTTATCCCTACCCCAAATAAGAACAGGGATAAGACAATGATGTATTACTTTTCCAATGGTATTTAAAGTTAGCTAAGTAAGCAGTTAAGCTTTTACGACCTTACAAGCACATTTCTTGTAATCAGTTTCTTTAGAAAGTGGATCCGTAGCATCCAATGTCGCTTTATTGATCAAGCGACCAGCATCAAACCATGGCACGAAAACCAGACCTTCAGGCGGCTTATTACGTCCTTTAGTTTCAATACGTGCTTCGATCTCACCTCGAACAGTCATTAGCTTAGCTTTAGAACCATTTCGTAACTTGCGTTTCTTAGCATCCTTTTTGTTCATATAGATAACCGCATCCGGTACCGCTCTATAGAGTTCAGGTACACGACGAGTCATAGAACCGGAGTGCCAGTGTTCAAGTACACGACCAGTACACAACCACAGATCATGTTCTTTATCAGGACTCTCTGGTGGTGCCTCATAAGGTGCTGAAATGATTTTAGCTTTGCCGCCATTTTTCTTCTTGTTACCATAGAAAAAAACATCGCCTTTGGCACCATCAGGATTGTTCTTGGCCACATAAGGGTCATAGCCTTCACGGAAACGCCAAAGAGTTTCTTTACCATCCACCACGGGCCAACGCAGACCGCGTGCCTTATGGTACATATCAAATGGCGCTAGATCATGTGCATGGCCGCGACCAAAGGATGCGTATTCTTCAAACAGGCCTTTTTGAACATAATAACCAAAATGCTCCATTTCATGGTTTTTATAGACATTGCCTGCGCCATCAGTGACTTCCTGCGCCGGGAATTTATTGACCTGACCATTTTCATACAGTACTTCGTACATGGTCTTGTCTTTGTATTCCGGCATCTTGGCCAGCAATTCCTCAGGCCATACTTCAGTCATCTTAAAGCGTTTACTGAATTCCATGGTCTGCCATAAATCAGATTTAGATTCACCAGGCGCTGACACCTGTTCACGCCAGAACTGGGTACGACGTTCCGCATTACCATAAGCACCTTCTTTTTCTACCCACATTGCGGTGGGTAAAATCAGATCCGCTGCCATAGCAGTTACGGTTGGATAGGGATCAGAAACTGTAATAAAGTTCGCTGGATTACGATAGCCCGGCCATGTTTCTTCGTTGAAGTTAGCGGCAGCCTGGGCATTATTGGTACACTGAACCCAATAAGCGTTCAGTTTTCCGTCTTTGAGCATGCGATTTTGCAGTACGGCATGGTAACCCGGCTTAGGATTAATGGTGCCCTTAGGCAGTTTCCATATTTTTTCTGCAATATCACGATGTGCTTCTTTCGTAACCACCAGATCAGCGGGTAAACGATGTGAAAAAGTACCAACTTCACGAGCCGTACCACAAGCAGAAGGTTGTCCGGTCAGAGAGAAAGGTCCACTGCCTGGCTTAGAAATCTTACCTGTTAACAAATGCACGTTGTAACACAGGCCATTGGCCCAGACACCACGGGTGTGCTGGTTAAAGCCCATAGTCCATAAAGAGGTAATTTTCTTCTTCGGATCGGCATACAATTTCGCCAGTTTCAGAAGTTTATCTTTAGGGACACCAGACATTTCACTGGTTTTTTCCAGCGTATAAGGCTTAACAGAAGCTGCATATTCCTCAAAGCTGATGGCTGGGTGTGCGCCCTTGGTTTTGCCGTTATTTTTTGCTGCTTTTTCCAGCGGGTGTTCAGGACGTAAACCATAACCAATGTCAGTAGTCGCCTGGTGAAAGGCAACATGCTGCTTGACAAACTCCTGATCGACAGCATCGTGCTCGATAATATAATTGGCAATATAATTGAGAATTGCCAGGTCGGATTGAGGTTTAAAGACCATGCCATTATCAGCCAGTTCAAATGAACGATGCTCAAATGTAGACAGTACATGCACCTCACAACCAGGCTTGGTTAGACGGGTATCCGTAATACGTGACCAGAGAATAGGATGCATCTCGGCCATATTGGAGCCCCATAGAACAAAGGCATCTGCATGCTCCAGGTCATCATAACAACCCATTGGTTCATCAATACCAAAACCACGCATAAAGCCACCCACTGCAGATGCCATACAATGACGGGCATTGGGATCCAGGTTATTGGAACGGAAACCGGCTTTGATCATCTTGGAAGCGGCATAGCCTTCCCAGACTGTCCACTGACCAGAACCAAACATGCCAACCGCAGTGGGGCCTTTGTCTTTAAGGGTTGTTTTCCATTTATCCGCCATGGTATCAAAGGCTTCGTCCCAGGACACTTCCGTAAATTCACCGTTTTTATCATATTTACCACCCTTCTTACGCAGCAAGGGCTTGGTTAAACGATCTTTACCGTACATAATCTTGGTCAGGAAATAACCCTTAATACAGTTAAGTCCCTTGTTTACCGGAGCATCCGGATCACCCTGATTTGCCACCATCTGGCCATCTTTAGTACCGACCAGAACGCTACAACCTGTACCACAAAAACGACAGGCCGCCTTATCCCAACGAATACCATCTTCAGCAGATTCTGCTGCTTTGGTTACGCTAACGGGTAAGGTTACACCTGCTACTGTTGCGGCGGCAACGGCTGCGTTGCTTTTTATAAAATCACGCCTTGTTATAGTCACTATACGATCTCCTCTTCCATCGCTGTGTCATCATCTTCTTGATGATAAATCATTGTTGCGTTGATCACTCCCTTGATATCATTCATTGCTGCCATCTTGTCAGCTAATGCTTTTTCACCACCATCTTCAATGGTTGCTATAATCTTTCCCTCCTCGACACCGCCAAAAACATCTACCCCTTCCATTTCTTCTAATAGATCACGAATTTTAGGAGCATTTTCCGGTTTTGCGTTTACGATTACACTACAGATATTCATACGACTTCTCTTTATATTTGGCTGAAGGCCTTGTTTGTAATAAAGAATCGCCTGATAAAAATTTGTAATAAAACAATTTTTATCAGGCGACTTTTATCAGGCGACTTCTTTTTTTAATACGATTGCTTTTAATTCAATCACCTGGACGGGACAAACTGCAAAACATGCCCCACATCCGGTACATTTGTCAATTGTCATTACGGGCTCTGCTATACCGCCCAGTTTTAAATCAAAGGTAATGGCCTTTTCATCACAGGATTCACCACAGGAACGACAAATCGTGGCATTCATTGACAGGCAGTTGGTCAGATCAATATGGGCTTTAATATGCCATGGCGGGAGGTAAGTTTGTACATCATTTTGCTGTTCGGATTCAGTAAGTTCCGTTCCGCTATTGGAAATGTTATGATTGTCGCTTATCGATATTTTTTTTAAGGCACCTGGCTCACAGGCATTCAGGCAGTCTTCGCAGAAATCACAACCGCCCCGTTTGAAGTCCATTTGCGGAAACCCGCCCCGCCCTTTAATAATCAGCTGGTCAAAACAGGCGTCAATACATTTGTCACAACGGGTACAGTAATCAAGGAAATATTGTTCAGGAATGGCCCAGGGTGGGCGAAAGGGATTATTTTTACCCTTAACGTCACCTCTTAATAGCTGCATGCGACTAATATTAGCCATCTAAAACTGTGCCTTCCTTAATTCAAAACATTCTGTTTAAATTAACTCTAAAAGTATAATAGAACATTGACCTAAATCAAGAAACAACACGCTTTATAAGTATTTAATTAAATAACCAGTTACCAAGCTATTAAAATCAGGGTTGTAGCGATTTAAGATTATTTTTTACGCTAATATAGGCAGCGCTGCCTTCGGCTAACAGGGGAAGCAATTTATTCCAGAATTTTTTCGCCTCTTCCATATCGCCATCGGCACGGGCAAGGGAGCCGGACAAAAACAGCACATTTGCATTCTCAGGAGTTTTATCCAGTAACTGAGCAAATGCACTGCGCGCTGTATCAAGTTGATCCGCTTGCTTTGTTTTTATAGCCGCATTGGAGTAGTCTATCAGCAAACTGACATCACTGCTGTCCAAGGCCACGGCTTTGGCATAGGCATTGGCTGAATCAGTATAGCGTTTCAGTACTGAATAAGATTTGCCTAATGATTTCCAGCCTTTGAGATCCTGAGGATTTTCCTTAACCCTGCTTTCCACTCGAGCAACCATAGAGGCAATAAACGCCTGTTCTTCAGGTGATCCTTTCATTTGCTGACCGGGAGCAGGTCCTTTGGGAACTAATTGCGTTTTTCCGGAAGAGTCCTCTTGAGCTACAGCAACTTGTTTATCCGCTGCTCTGGCAGGGTGCCCTTCAGGCAATTCTGATTTCACCTGAGAAAGATAGCGGTTAACAATTTTTGCCTGCTCACTATTAGCCGGGATGAGACTCAGCAGATGGGTCCAGCGCTCTACCGCCAGCGCTTTATTACCCGCTTCATAATCAAGAAAGCCCATAAACCACAAAGCATCACCATTATTAGGGTTAGCCGCTAGCAAAACCTGCAGCATGTTCTGTGCTTTTTGATAATTCTGCTTGATACCCGTTTGCATCAATGCTTCAACGTAATTGATTTCCAGACCCGAAATTTTTTCCTGAGCGGTTTTATTTACCTCAAGCGCTTTTTCATAGGCCCCAATGGCATCAGTAAAGCGTTTCATAACCACATAGGAACGTCCCAGCATATTCCAGCCCTGCACATTATCAGGGTTCGCCTGTAACTTTTTTTCCAGCGAAACAACCATAGAGTTGATATCAGGTGCCTGCTGAGCGGAACTGGGAGATTTGGCAGGTTGTTTACCTAACACCACCTGATCAAAGTTTTTCGGCATAATAAAAGCGTAAGTGACAATTGCAAATACCGGAATAAAAACCAGAAAAACAACAGCCAGAATCCTCGCATTAGCCTTGGAAAGCTGCATCAGTTCAGCAGATGAGGAAACGTTTGCATCTTGAATCAGGCTGTGTTCAATTTCATTATGCGCCTGCGTTTTGCCTTCATCATCCAGCAGTTCATTGGCATAGTCCAGTTCTATCTGGGCTTTTTTCTGCTCATAAAGCTCAATATTCAGCTCTTTGCGCCGGTTAGCCTGTTTTTGATTTTGCCTCAGTTCACTGTCTGAATAAGTCTTGAATAACGGCCTTATCAGCAAGACCACAGCTACAATCAACAATAATGTACAAATTAACCATAATACCCACATTCTTTTCTTTACCTTATGTCTACATCATCAAACAGTTAGCCGTTTTAGACTAACGACTCGCATTGATTCTTTGTTTTGCTACTCTTTATTTTTTAGAATGGCCTGTAATTTTTCTTTTTCCTGCTCAGAAAGTTCAGAACTGTCGCCATTTTTGATCGCCCTGGCGGCATTAATTTTTCTTAACACCAGAAACATTCCCAAAAACATCAACACAAAAGGTCCGCCCCAGAGTAGCCAGGTGGTAGACTTGACCGGTGGGTTGTATAATACAAAATCACCGTAGCGAT
>CBDTVA010000101.1:0-8775 GCA_965363935.1 uncultured Gammaproteobacteria bacterium
GCCAAAATCAGCTTTTCCGCAGTAGGCTTTCTATTCTCGGACAGGCTCCTAGAGTTCTCTAATTAGAACTTTTATGAATAAAATAAGGGAAGAAATAGTTTTCCCTGATATGAGGTTTGCTTTATGAGTGATGATACTCAAAACAAAGATGATAATGGAAAATTACTTTACTGTTCTTTTTGCGGTAAAAGTCAGCATGAAGTCAGAAAATTAATTGCCGGTCCTTCAGTATTTATTTGTGACGAGTGTGTAGAGTTGTGTAATGACATTATTCGTGAAGAAATTCAGGAACAGGGCGGTTCTATCCCGGGTAAAAAATTACCTACACCGCGTGAAATAAATCAAAACCTTGATGAATACGTTATCGATCAGCCAGATGCCAAGAAAATTCTTGCTGTTGCCGTGTATAACCACTACAAACGTCTTGAAAGCGGCTATAAAAAAGATGATGTAGAATTATCAAAAAGTAATATTTTGCTGATTGGGCCAACCGGTTCAGGTAAAACACTATTAGCAGAAACACTGGCTCGTTTACTGGATGTGCCTTTTACTATTGCGGATGCCACCACATTGACTGAAGCCGGTTATGTGGGTGAAGATGTTGAAAATATCATACAAAAGCTATTACAAAAATGTGATTACGATGTTGAGAAAGCACAAACCGGCATTGTTTACATTGATGAAATCGATAAAATCTCCCGTAAATCCGATAACCCTTCGATAACACGAGATGTATCTGGTGAAGGCGTGCAGCAGGCATTGCTGAAGCTGATTGAAGGAACTGTTGCTTCAGTGCCGCCACAAGGGGGGCGCAAACATCCTCAGCAGGAATTCCTACAGGTCAATACGGCAAATATTCTGTTTATTTGCGGTGGTGCATTTGCCGGCCTGGACAAGGTGATTCTAGAACGTTCTGAAAAAGGTGGCATTGGCTTTGGAGCAGAAGTAAAAAGTAAGGACGAGCGTAAGAACATTGGTGATATTCTGGATGATATTGAACCAGAAGATTTAACCCGCTATGGCCTTATTCCGGAATTTGTAGGCCGTTTACCTGTTATTGCTACTTTGCGTGAACTGGATCAAGATGCTTTGGTGAGAATTCTGACGGAGCCAAAAAATGCTCTGGCCAAACAATATAGCAAACTCATCGAGATGGAAGGTGCTGAACTGGAATTGCGTGAAGACGCCCTGACTGCTATTGCTAAAAAAGCAATGGAGAGAAAGACAGGTGCGCGTGGTTTGCGTTCTATTCTTGAACAAACTCTACTGGATACCATGTATGAGCTGCCATCCATTGAGGATGTGCAAAAAGTGGTTGTAGATGAATCTGTTATTAATGGCTTATCTGAACCATTGCTGATTTACGAAAATGCAGATAAAAAAGCTTCTGGTGAATAACCTGCTGAGGTAATACTTTTTAGTTGACTAAAAAACTTATGAGTTAAATCAGGATTATTTGCGTAAAATGGTTGTGTGCATAATAGTGCGCAGACCATACAAAAAAGGGGCTTAAATGCCCCTTTTTTTTTGTTTTATAGAAAGATAAGTTATGTTTTGTTACTTGATTTTTTACTTAAAAAACCCATATTAGTTATTAACAATTAGATAGTCACCCAAATAATCAGCAACATACAAAGAGAGGGCCTCCTTAATGGAGATAGAAAACGATATTTCTGAACTAACTGATACAACACAAATCTATCCGGTTTTACCTCTTAGAGATGTTGTTGTGTATCCTCACATGGTTATACCTCTCTACGTAGGTCGTGAAAAATCTATTAATGCACTTGAATCGGCAATGGAAGAAGATAAAAAAATTCTTCTTGTTGCGCAAAAAAATGCCTCTGATGATGATCCAAAAGCAGAAGATATTCACTCTGTTGGAACCATTGCATCTATACTCAGATTACTTAAATTGCCTGATGGAACGGTTAAGGTTTTAGTTGAAGGTGATGAGCGCGCACAGGTGCAAAATATCTTCAGCAAGGAAGACTATTTTACAGCTCAGATTGCTATCTTTAAAAATGAAAAAATTGATGAAAAGGAACAGGATGTCTTGACTCGTACAGTCATGAATCAGTTTGATCAGTACGTTAAAATGAATGATAAGGTGCCGCCTGAGATATTGTCTTCTTTATCCAGCATCGAAGATCCCAGTCGACTGGCTGATACCATTGCCGCACATATGCCGCTTAAGATAGAAGAAAAACAGGTGATTCTGGAAATATCAGATGTACGTGAGCGACTGGAACATTTACTGGTACAAATGGAATCAGAAATTGATATTCTGCAGGTAGAAAAGCGCATTCGCGGACGTGTCAAACAGCAGATGGAAAAAAGTCAGCGGGAATATTATCTGAATGAGCAAATGAAGGCAATTCAGAAAGAATTAAATGATATTGATGATGTGCCCAATGAACTGGAAGAACTGGAAACCAAGATTAAAGAATCCGGTTTATCCGTTGAAGCCAAGAAAAAAGGCATGGCTGAACTGAACAAATTAAAAATGATGTCACCAATGTCTGCAGAAGCTTCTGTGGTTAGAAATTATCTGGAGTGGTTGACCAATGTGCCATGGAAAAAACGTTCTAAAGTTCGACATGATCTGACCAGAGCAGAAGCAATCCTGGAAGAGGATCATTATGGTTTAGAGAAAGTGAAAGAACGCATTTTGGAATATCTTGCTGTACAACAGCGAATGAAAAAACTTAAGGGTCCTATTCTTTGTCTGGTTGGACCTCCGGGTGTAGGTAAAACTTCATTGGGGCAATCTATTGCCCGGGCAACCAACCGAAAATTCACTCGTATGTCATTGGGTGGGGTTCGTGATGAAGCTGAAATCCGTGGTCATAGACGGACCTATATTGGCTCCATGCCCGGAAAAATTATGCAAAACTTGGCCAAAGTTGAAGTCAAAAATCCTTTTTTCCTATTAGACGAAATTGATAAAATGGCCATGGATATGCGTGGTGATCCATCATCAGCCTTACTGGAAGTGCTGGATCCAGAACAAAACAATACCTTTAATGACCATTATATGGAAGTGGATTACGATTTATCGGAAGTCATGTTTGTTGCTACATCCAATAGTATGAATATCCCGGGTCCATTGCTTGACCGCATGGAGGTTATCCGTATCCCGGGTTATACAGAAGATGAAAAGTTAAATATTGTTTCCCGTTATCTGATCCCCAAACAATTAAAAAATAATGGTTTGAAAAATACGGAGTTGTGCATTAGTGAAGGTGCAATCAGGGATATTATTCGTTATTACACGCGCGAAGCCGGGGTGCGGAGTATCGAACGGGAAGTAGCAAAAATTTGCCGCAAGGTTGTTAAAGAAATTTTACTGGATAAGAAAACCTCTAAGGTGGCTGTAACCAGTCGAAATGTTGAAAAATACCTGGGAGTACGTCGATACCGATATGGCAGCGTTGAACAGGAAAATCAAGTTGGACAGGTTACAGGTCTTGCATGGACCGAAGTGGGTGGTGAAATATTAACTATTGAAACCGCTGTTATGCCCGGAAAAGGTAAGAACAGTGTAACAGGTCAATTGGGCGATGTGATGAAAGAATCCATTCAGGCTGCAATGTCTGTGGTTCGCAGTCGCTCAGATGTACTGGGCATTGCTCAGGAGACCTATGAGACCAAAGATATCCATATACACGTTCCTGAGGGAGCAATACCAAAGGATGGACCCAGTGCCGGTATTGGTATGTGTACTGCTCTGGTTTCAGCTTTGACTGAGATACCTGTCAAAGCAGAGGTTGCCATGACCGGTGAAATTACTTTACGTGGGGAAGTATTGCCTATTGGCGGTCTTAAAGAAAAACTTCTGGCGGCATTAAGAAGTGGCATAAAGACGGTTGTTATTCCTGAGGAAAACAGGAAGGATCTGGTGGAATTACCAAAAAATATTGTCACTAAACTTGATATAAAACCAGTACAGTGGATTGATGAAGTGTTACAAATTGCTTTAGTGCACATGCCTGATTCAATAAAAGATTCTCAATCTGAATCACGCTCTAAAGTTTCTTCTCGTAAAAAGTCGGCACCGATCAGAGCACATTAGGCCAAATTTGTCATTTAACAAAAAATACCAGAGTTTTCTCTGGTATTTTTTTGTCCGGGCTTTCATTTGATGTCTACCGATACAGGTTTCATCAGACTAATTTATTTTTTTTAAAAATTCATCATTATTAAGATGAGTCTACCTGAACAAGTTTATTATTAAAGTTAATTTAGTTGAGTAACTATCTGTAAACTAATTAATTTTATTTTAAATCAACGGCTATGATTTAATACCTTGATCTATGTCTTATTTGTGTTTTTATGTATTATTAAAGAAAAGTTAAAATTATTATAAGTTTTGCTAGATTTTAATAACAAATTTTGCTTCAATGTCCCTGTATCCATTGTTACACAACACTTAAATCAAATTTTAAAAAAAATTTATAATAATTATCTATAAATTAATACAGTAAATTAAATTATTTTTGTACTGTTTTTTATGTTGTTTGTTTCATTTTTTTAATTAATGACTAAAATAAACCCCACAACGTAAAATGTATAGATACCTAAAAGGGGACTTTTTGTGAATAAATCCGAACTAATTAACGCTATTGCTGATAATGCAGATTTATCGAAATCATCTGCTGGCCGAGCATTAGATGCAACCATTAAAGCCATTACAGATTCACTTGCTAATAATGAACCAGTTACACTAATCGGCTTTGGTACTTTTGAAGTAAGAGAAAGAGCAGCACGTACTGGGCGTAATCCACGCACAGGTGAAACAATTCAGATTAAAGCGGCATTAAATCCTGCATTTAAAGCTGGTAAAGCACTAAAAGAAGCGGTAAACTAAGCGCCTATTTCTTAGCTTGTGAGCATTCTCTACTTGTGAAATGAGATGCCGGTTACGGGTGATTAGCTCAGCTGGTCAGAGCACCGCCCTTACAAGGCGGGGGTCAAAAGTTCAAATCTTTTATCACCCACCATCTTAAATATAGTTTTATCCTACAATGAAAAGCGCCTGGATATTTTAAAACTAAATTTAAATGGTAGAAATTATAAAAAACCGAATATGTGGTTGTTTACAAAATAAGGAGCGGTAGTTCAGCTGGTTAGAATACCTGCCTGTCACGCAGGGGGTCGCGGGTTCGAGTCCCGTCCGTTCCGCCATATTATAAAAAGCGCGTTTATGACGCGCTTTTTTTTTGACCATGGACGGTCTTATACTGCGAGAGCAGTGTATAGCAGGACTTTGTTTTAATTTTTGTTACAACGTAAACTTTTAGATGAGATAATACCATGATATTACATAGTATCAGAGAAAGAGCAACAGGCTGGTTTGCCTGGGTGATTGTTATTCTGATTTCCATTCCATTTGCATTGTGGGGAATAAATAGTTATATCACCCCTGATGCGAATCCTGCTGTTGCACATGTCGGTGACTATAAAGTAACCGTTCAGGAATTTCAAAATGCAGTACAAAATGAATCAGAAAAATATAAAGGCCAAATTGACGAAGCCTTGATCAAACAGATTGTATTGGAAAAATTGATCAACAATCGAGCCTTGATCAATTATCTGGCAGGTTCTGGTCAGACCATAAGCAAACAACAGGTTGATATGCGAATACGCAATGATGAAAGTTTTCAACTTGATGGTCAATTCTCCGAAGATCTTTATGAACGATATCTGCCCAGTGCTTACAGCAAGTCAAATTATCGCAGTTCAATCGCAACAGAATTATTACTGCAGCAATTTTCTGATGGTATTGTCAATTCATCTATTGTATCTGATCAGGAAGTGGAACGTATTATTCAGCTGATAAAACAAAAAAGAGATATTACTTATGCTGTCATTAAGGCAGAAAATTATAAGGATGAAGTAGGCGTTACTGATGAAGAAATAAAAAATTATTATCAGAACTTCCAGAATCAGTTTGAAAATGCTGAACAGATCAAATTAGCTTACCTTGAACTTTCCCGTAAAGACATGGCTAAAAATATTGCCATTAGTGATGAGCAGATAGATAAATACTATCAGGATAATTTAGCCCAGTTCACTCAACCTGAGCGCCGTCAAGTCAGCCATATTTTGTTTTCTTTGCCAACTGATTCAGATGGTGAAGCGAAAGAAACGGTAAAATCAGAAGCGCAGGCAGTATTGGATAACATTAATTCAGGTGCTGATTTCATTGCTATGGTTAAAGAGCATTCTAAAGACTCCGGTTCTGCTGACAAGGGGGGAGATTTAGGCTTTATTGGGAAGGGTGAAATGGTACCCGCCTTTGAAGAAACAGCCTTTGCTTTAAAACCGGGTGAACTCAGTGGTGTGGTTGAAACTCCTTTTGGATTTCATATTATCAAACTGATTGTTATAGAAGGTGGTGAAACAAAACCTTTTGAAACAGTCAAGGACAAGATAACTAATACATTGCAATTTGAATTGGCTGAGAATACCTATTTTAAAAAAGCTGAAAGCATGCAGACGCTTGCTTATGAGCAGCCTGATTCATTAGAGCCCGTTGCCATTGATCTGGACATGTCCATCAAGGAAAGTGAATTAATGAGTCGTGATGGTGGTGAAGGTATTTTTAGTAACCAGAAATTATTAAACGCTGCATTCAGTGAAGGAGTTTTGGAAGAGGGCAATAATAGTGATTTAATTGAACTGGGAGATGATCGTGTTGCTGTCGTCCGGATCATTGAACGAATTCCGGCTAATGTTAAACCCCTGGATGAAGTCAAAGATAAAATTCAAACCCGTTTAATGCGGGATGCTATTACGGCTAAGGCACAGGAAAAAGCCAGCGAACTGGTCATACAATTAGTCGATGGAAAATCATTCTCTGAAGTGGCAGAAGCTCATTCACTGGATATTGTAAACACCGGTCTGGTTGAACGTCAAACCACCAGTGTTCCAGATTATATCACGCGTAAAGCCTTCACTATGCCCCGTGAAAGCAAATTTTCCAGCACAAAAACGGCAACTGGCGATGTTGCTATTGTAGCAATTAATGCCATTGAAGAAGGAAAGAGTGATGATAAGGCTTTTTTTGAAAATATTAAAACGGCTTTATTGCAAAACAAAGGCAATATCAACACTGCCTTATCCGTGCTACAAATTCGTTCGGAATCTCAAATTAAAATTAACAACCAACTACTGGGCCAGCAAGAGTAATTTGACCAGGGAAGGTCTTATACTGCGAAGCACATGGTACGACTTCGGCTCCTGCCTCTCGCATGCATTTCCACCATCCATGGCGGTCATGTACGAGAGCAGTGCTTGACCAGGGTCTTATACTGCGAAGCACATGGCACGACTTCGGCTTCCTTCTAAAGCACTTATTTTCCTATAAGTGCTTTTTTTACCTCTAAAAAAACTGTAAACCCAGGTTATTATTAATCAGGCTACACAAAGGAGAAAGGCTTTGAAACTCAAATTACACTGGCAAATATTAATTGCTCTTGCTTTTGCAGTTGCAGCCGGTTTAATAACCGGTCAGGATTCTGCATTACTGGGAGTGACTTTTGACAGTGTTTATCAATTCATTGGGCAACTATTTCTGCAAGCCTTAAAAATGCTCATTGTGCCATTAGTCCTCTCTTCAATAATTGTGGGTGTTTCCGGGCTTGGAAATGATAGCAGTCTGGGGCGTATGGGTTTAAAAACACTCCTTTACTATGCTCTCACCAGTTTTATTGCTATTAACATTGGTTTGATGGTGGTAAATTTTATCGGTCCCGGATATATTGATGGTGAACCGGCAAAAGATCTGATTGGTTTACAGCCTGTACCTGAAAGTACCATTGCCAAAGTTGAAGGCAGGGGGGCAGGTGATATCGCTGACATATTTTTAAGGATTGTTCCGTCTAATATTGTTGCTGCAGCCCATAATGGCCAGATGCTGGGATTGATATTTTTCAGTTTGTTATTTGGTTTTTTTATGACCAGAATTTCACAAGGCCCTGCACAGACCATGAAAAGTTTCTGGGAAGGGGTGTTTGAAACTATGATGGGGATAACCGATTTTATTATGAAGTTTGCCCCTATAGGTGTATTTGGTCTGGTAGCTCATGTGATTGCTGGTCTTGATTCACAAAATGTGGCTGAGTTATTCAGCTCACTGGCTTTGTTTATGCTTTCGGTGTTGCTTGCCTTAGCTATTCATGCCTTCATTGTTATGCCGATTATTTTATCCACTTTAGCTAAAGTTAATCCTTTAAGACATATTAAAGCAATGTTGCCTGCTATGCTCACGGCATTTTCTACAGCATCTTCCAGTGCAACTTTGCCAATTACGATGGAATGTGTCGAGAAAAATGCCGGTGTTTCAAACAAGACCAGTAGTTTTGTTTTACCTCTTGGTGCTACCATTAATATGGATGGTACGGCTTTATATGAATGTGTGGCCGCTGTATTTATTGCACAGGCTTACGGGCTTGAGTTAACCTTTATGACTCAATTCACTATTGTTTTAATTGCTTTATTAACATCGATTGGTGTCGCTGGTATACCGTCTGCCAGTCTGGTAGCAATTACCATAATTTTGTCAGCTATTGGTCTGCCTTTGGAAGCCATTGGTTTGATTCTGGCAGTGGATCGCATTCTGGATATGTTTAGAACATCCGTAAATGTTTTTAGTGACTCTTGTGGGGCTGTAGTAATCGCAAAATCAGAAGGCGAAACCGGAATACTGGAAAAATAACCGCCATGGATGGTGGGAATGCAAAACTAAAAAAGCCGGGTTTTAAACCGGTT
>CBDTVA010000102.1:0-8558 GCA_965363935.1 uncultured Gammaproteobacteria bacterium
AACAGCACAAGAGCCTTCAGCTTTTTTAAATAAAGAGCCTTCAGCCTCGTTAAGTAAAGAGCCTTCAGCTATTTTAACTAAAAAGCCTTCAGCCACATCATGTGAAAGCATTCACCTGCGGTTTGATATCATCGATACCGGAATAGGGATCCACCAGGACCAGCAGATAAAGATTTTCGACAGTTTCACTCAAGTTGAAAATCTGCAAACCTTTAAAATTGGCGGTACCGGTCTGGGAACAACAATCGCCAAACAACTGGTGGAAATTATGGGTGGACAAATTGGTGTTCAGAGTGAACCGGGCAGAGGCAGTCATTTCTGGTTTACCCTGTCACTGCCTGTGGAACAAAAAGGTAATATCCAGGAACGCTATAACCAAATCCTCTCGGGCAAACAGGTGGCAATTTTGACCTGTAACAGTTCTCACCATGAAACACTGGAGTGCTACTGCCGCTATTTTGGTCTTACAGTAGAGCGTTTTTATTCAGAATCGGGACTGCTCAATGGCTTACAGCAAGCCATTAAACATGCTCACCCTTTTGACCTGGTGATTTTATCAGTTGCCCGAAACCAGAGTGTCCCGGCAAAACTGGCCGGAGAAATCAATGCCCTGGATTCTGGTGTATACTCAGTCCCGGGCAAAATATTTCTCAGTTATTTAAGCACCCGGGCCGATGCCCAGCAATTGGGAGGCGCTCTGTTTGACGCTTATATCACCAAACCCGTAAATTTTGAACGCCTGGGCGATACTTTGGTGGAACTTTTAAACCCTGATGGCGTACAGGTCAGCAAGGAAAGCTGCTGTGAATTGCCGGATATTTCCCTGAATGTGCTGATAGCCGAAGATGAAGATATCAATGCCATGGTATTAAGCAGTTTTCTGCAAGATGCAGGTCATAAAACCAAACGGGTACTCAATGGTGCCCAGGCCGTGCAAGAGCTGGCTCAAAATCGTTATGACCTGGCCTTTATGGATATGCGTATGCCGGAAATGAATGGCCTGGAGGCCACTAAAACCTGGCGCGAACAGGAACCGAAAGATCAGCACATTCCCATCATTGCACTCACAGCTAATGCCACTATTGAGGATCGCAAGGCTTGTCTGGAAGTCGGAATGGATGATTTTATCACCAAACCCATCAGTCCCGAACAGCTGTCCAGAACCATACAAAAATGCTATATCCCTTAGGGCACACTTATTAAAGAAATGACACCGGAACAAAGCTACCAGCACGCCATTGAAAATCTTGGCTTTACCCCGGATCCTGTGCAACTGGAAGCCGTTCAACTCACGCAGCAGCTGTATCTGCAGCTCACTTCAGAATCCGCCGCAAACACTTCCAGATACCCTTTGCTAAAAACAATGATTGCCGGGCAATTCTGGCAGCGCTTAAGTACTGCTATCAGGCAAAGCGTTTTTTCTCGTCAGTCTTCTTATCAAGGTCTTTATAAACCAGGTTCACCAGTGACAGGACTGTATTTCTGGGGTGGTGTCGGGAGGGGTAAAACCTGGCTCATTGACAGTTTTTTCAATACCCTGCCCTTTCCGGAAAAACGCCGTATTCATTTTCATCGTTTTATGCAGGAAGTACATGAGCAATTAAAAGACCTTCCCAAAACTCCCAACCCGTTGAACATCGTTGCACAACAGATGGCACAACGATTTCGGCTTCTTTGTATCGATGAATTTCATGTCCAGGATATTACTGATGCCATGCTGCTGGCGGGCCTTCTGGAGGCGCTGTTCTCTTATGGCGTCACGCTGGTCACCACATCGAATATAGCACCTGATGATCTATACAAAAATGGTTTGCAACGGGAACGCTTTTTACCGGCAATTGAATGGATAAAGCAATATACCCGGGTTTTCGAACTGAATAACGAGACAGACTATCGCCATCAGGTACGGGTGAAAGACGTTTATTATCACACCCCTCTGGATAAAGCCTGTGCCAACAGGATGCTGCAGCATTTTATTGGTCTGAGCAATTTTGCACCCGTTTGTCCGCAGAGCATTGAAATCAACAAGCGTCCTATTCAGGTCATCGCGCTTAATCACCCCTCCGGCAAGCACCCTCAGAGCGTGGTCTGGTTTGAGTTTAATGAATTGTGCAATACCGCACGTTCAAATTCGGATTACCTGCTGCTTGCCGAGCAGTACTCCCATATCCTGATCACCAATGTCTATCGCATGGATGAACAGAAAGATGCTGTCGCCAAACGCTTTATGCATCTGATAGATGCCCTGTATGACAGACATTGCGGAGTGATATTAAGTGCAGAAACAGAACCGGATGAGCTGTATCATGGCAGGCGACTGGAAATGTCTTTTCAGCGTACAGCCAGTCGTTTAAAAGAAATGCGCAGTAAACTGTATCGCGCTAATCTGAAGCTTTAACCTGTATACCCAAACTACTTGAAAATGCAGGTTTCAGCAAGCCCATAAGTTCGTTCTTCGGCGTTATGAAGTCTTTAAATAGGTATAAATCAGTTGATTAAAGTATTTTTACACGGTTTTCAGTGAATCATCTTCTGAAGCTCTTTCAACGAATTCATTTATCCCGGCTATCTGCTGCATCGTTTCCCGATCATTGATCACAATATGCTTGCGCTCAGCCGTGATAATGCCCTCTTCCTGGAAGCGGGTAAACATGCGGCTGACCGTTTCGACAGCCAGGCCCAGATAATTAGCAATATCATTACGGGACATGCTGAGATAGAACTCAGCAGAAGAAAAACCGCGTTGCTTGAATCTCAGGGAAATACTCAGCAAAAAGGCCGACAGGCGGGCTTCAGCCGTTTTCTTGCCCAACAATAACATAAGTTCCTGATCATCAAAAATTTCCTTACTCATCAGACGCAGCAATTGATGCTGCAAAGTGGGCAGCTCCTGGGCCAGATTTTCCAGGTGCTCAAAGGGAACTTCACAGACACTGGTGGTTTCTAATGCCTTGGCAGCACACGGGTGCTGTCCCTTGCCAATCGCATCCAGTCCCAGCAATTCGCCGGGCAGGTGAAAACCGGTTACCTGTTCCTGGCCATCTACTGTGGGTGAGTAGGTTTTCAGAGAACCCGAGCGTACTACATAAATCGTGGCAAACGGGCTGCCAATATGAAAAAGATGTTCATTTCGCTTCAGCGGTTTTTTGCGTTCTATAATGCGGTCTAACTTTTCCAGATCGCTTCCATTAATGGAGCGAGGCAGGCAAAGCTGATGTAAACTGCATTCTTTACAGGCAACCTTGGCGCTGTGTAAATCAATAACTTTGTTTTGACGTGTCTTATTTTGTTCTGTCATTTTTTCTTCCGCCACCAGACCCGCTTCAGTCATAATTTTTAACACAGCCAAAATACTTGATAAATATCAATTTTATAACAAAACGGCTGAAAACAAAACTACTATCTCAGTTATTGCTAATATTTAAGATGCTCTTATAATAAGTTCAGGTTAAATTAGTTTAAGAAGTCATACTGGGAGTCAAACAATGCCGTCAAGACAAGCCTCTGTAAAACGCGATACCAATGAAACGCGTATCGAAGTCGATATTAATCTGGACGGGACGGGCCAGAGCAATTTTAAAACCGGAGTCCCTTTTCTGGAACATATGATGGATCAAATTGCCCGTCACGGCATGATTGATATGACCATCAAAGCCGAAGGTGATCTGGATATTGACGCTCATCACACGGCTGAAGACATCGGAATTACCCTGGGCATGGCTATGAACAAGGCTCTGGGTGATAAAAAAGGCATTACCCGCTATGGCCACGCCTATGTTCCGCTGGATGAGGCATTATCCCGTGTCGTTATTGACTTTTCCGGCCGTCCCGGCCTGGAAGATCATGTCGACTATCGGCGTGAAACAATCGGTAACTTTGATACCGAATTATTTCACGAGTTTTTTCAAGGCTTTGTAAACCATGCTCTGGTGACCTTACACATTGACAATCTGCGTGGCCGAAATAGTCACCATATTGCAGAAACAGTCTTCAAGGCATTTGGCCGGGCCGTGCGTATGGCAGTAAGTGAAGATCCCCGAATGCAGGGTACTATCCCTTCTACCAAGGGTAGTTTATAATAACGCCTCTTTTACATACGACAAAAGTAACAACACTAGCCTGAAAATATAAATATGACCACAATCGCTGTTATTGATTACGGCATGGGTAATCTTCATTCCGTTGCTAAAGCACTTGAACATGCTGCTGCTCATGCAATAGTACAGGTCACCTCAGACAAACAACTTATTGCCAATGCTGATCGGGTTGTGTTACCGGGCGTCGGTGCCATGCGCGATTGTATGGGTGAAATGCAGCGCCTGGACCTGATTGACATCATCAAACAATCGGCCGCCAGCAAGCCATTTCTGGGGATCTGCATTGGCATGCAGGCACTAATGACTCATAGCGATGAGAATGAGGGAGTTGATTGCCTGGATATTATTCCTGGTGATGTGGAACGATTTGCCGATGATCTGCATGATCCTATTTCCGACGAGCGCCTGAAAATTCCACACATGGGCTGGAACCAGGTCAATCAGCAAATTAAACATCCTTTGTGGCAGGACATACCACAAAACCAGCGATTTTATTTTGTGCACAGCTATTTTGTGCTGCCAACAACGCCGGAACCTGTTGCCGGTTCCAGTGTCTATGGTCATCCCGTCTGTGTTGCGCTGGCTCATGAAAATGTTTTTGCGACCCAGTTCCACCCGGAAAAAAGTGCCGATGCCGGGTTACAATTATTTGCCAACTTTATTAATTGGGATGGCAGCTATAATGACAGTTGTTGCGTTTAAAGTGCATTGTAATTGAACAGAATATTCATAAAAGCTTAGTGAGAAAAAGATGATTTTAATACCTGCTATCGATTTAAAAGACGGCCAATGTGTACGGCTGCGCCAGGGTCGTATGAAAGATGATACCGTGTTTTCGGACAATCCGGTTGAAATGGCCGGACGCTGGTATGATGCAGGTGCTCGCAGGCTGCATCTGGTGGACTTGAACGGCGCTTTTGAAGGTAAGCCTGTTAATGGTGACATCATTCAGGAAATCACCAGAACCTATCCTGATCTGCCCATAGAAATTGGCGGCGGCATTCGCAGTATTGAAACGGTTGAAGCCTATCTGAATGCTGGTGTCGCCTATGTTATTATTGGCACCAAGGCAGTTGAAGACCCGGATTTTGTAACCCAGTTGTGCAAACAGTTTCCCGGCAATGTAATTGTCGGTCTGGATGCCAAAGAAGGCAAAGTGGCCATCAGGGGTTGGGCAGAAGTGTCCGAAATGGATCTATTTGAACTATCAAAACGATTTGAAAATGATGGTGTTGACGCCATTATTTACACTGATATCAATCGTGACGGCATGATGCAGGGCGCCAATGTTGAACATACCGCTGAGCTGGCTAAAGCCATCAGTATACCGGTGATCGCCTCGGGCGGCATTCATAATTTACAAGACGTAGAAGCGCTCTGTAAGGTTTCCCATCACGGCATTTCAGGTGCTATCACCGGTCGGGCTATCTATGAAGGCACGCTGGACTTTGCCGCCGGGCAACAACTGGCAGACAAACTGCTGGCAGAGCAAACAGCTAAAGATTAACGCAATCAGCAATAGCGATCAGCAACAGTAAGCAGGTTTAACTTAACTCAGGTAAATAAAGTAATGGCACTGGCAAAACGCATAATCCCCTGCCTTGATGTGGACAAAGGGCGCGTCGTCAAAGGCGTACAATTTGTTGATATTCGCGATGCCGGCGATCCGGTTGAAGTTGCCAGGCGCTACAATAGTGAAGGTGCTGACGAGCTGACCTTTCTCGATATTACAGCAACTCATGAAGGCCGTGATACCATAGTTCACGTAGTAGAACAGGTAGCCGGAGAGATATTTATTCCCCTGACAGTTGGCGGCGGGATCCGCAGCGTTGAAGATGTGCGCTTAATGCTGAATGCAGGTGCCGATAAAGTTGCCATAAACTCAGCCGCCGTTGCCAATCCGGATTTTGTCCGTGAAGCCGCAGAGAAATTCGGCAATCAATGCATTGTTGTCGCTATTGATGCCAAACAGTCCTCAGCAGGTACAGAGCAAGAACCACGCTGGGAAATTTTTACCCATGGCGGGCGCAAGCCCACCGGAATTGATGCTATTGAGTGGGCGAAAAAGATGGTTTCCTATGGTGCCGGTGAGTTATTGGTTACCAGTATGGATAATGATGGCGTTAAAAGTGGATTTGACCTGGCTCTGACACGAACCATTAGCGACAATGTTGCGGTTCCGGTTATTGCCTCCGGGGGTGTCGGCAATCTGGATCATCTGGCTGAAGGTGTTCTGCAAGGCCATGCAGATGCGGTACTGGCTGCCAGCATTTTCCATTTCGCAGAATACAGTATTGATGAAGCCAAGCGCCACATGGCAAAAAAAGGCATAGAGGTACGCCTGTGACAGAAGCGACTGACAATTGGCTCGATGAATTAAAATGGGATGAGCAAGGACTGATCCCGGCTATTGCTCAGGATGAAAAATCCGGCAAAGTGCTTATGTTTGCCTGGATGAATCGTGAATCACTGACCATGACTGTAAACAGCGGTCGTGCCGTCTACTGGTCACGCTCGCGAGCAAAGCTCTGGCCCAAGGGCGAAGAGTCCGGCCATGTGCAAAAAATCAAATCCATTCGGGTTGATTGTGATAAAGATGTCATTCTGCTCAGTATTGAACAGATTGGCGCTATTGCCTGCCATACCGGCAGAGAAAGCTGTTTTTATTTTGCCCTGGAAAAGACTGACTCTGCTGTTCAAGAGAAGAGCTTCAAAGAGATGAGCGCCAGTAACAAGGAGCCTTACTGGAAAGCAGTTGAGCCGGTTATAAAAAATCCTGAAGAGATTTATAAATAATGCCAAATGATATTCTGGAACAACTGAGCCAGACCCTGGAGCAGCGTAAGCAGGCCGATCCACAAACATCCTATGTGGCCGGACTTCATGCTAAAGGCCAGGATGCTATCCTGAAAAAAGTGGGCGAAGAAGCTACTGAAACAGTAATCGCTTCCAAAGGCGGCCTTAAGGATGAAATTATTTACGAAACTGCTGATTTGTGGTTTCATACCATGGTGATGCTGTCTTATCATGATTTGGGCCCTGAAGATGTGCTCAATGAACTGGCGCGTCGTTTTGAATTATCTGGAATTGAGGAAAAAGCGAACCGCAGCAAGGGGAGTAAAGAGAAATGAGCGACTGTCTTTTTTGTAAAATCATTGCCGGTGATATTCCCGCAGACATCGTGTATCAGGATGATAAAATCCTGGTGTTCAGGGATATTAACCCCAAGGCCGATGTACATCTGCTGATGATCCCTAAAGTCCATATAGAAAGTCTGGCCGAATTGACTCAATCTCACCATGACCTGATCGCCTATATGATGTTAAAATTAACAGATATTGCCCATGATCAAGGATTATCTGGCGGTTTTCGTACTATTATTAATACTGGAAAAGAAAGTGGTCAGGAAGTCTTTCACCTTCATATCCATTTGCTGGGCGGGAAAAACCTGCCGGGCTTTTAACCCCTTTATTTAACCCCTTTATTTAACCACAGGAGAATCCCATGGGATTTGGCGTTACTGAATTATTAATTATCCTGGCCATCGTACTGGTTCTGTTTGGAGCCAAAAAATTGCGCAATATTGGCGGTGATTTGGGCGGTGCTATTAAAAACTTCAAAGGTGCAATGAAAGAAGAGGAAAATGCCTCTGATTCTGATAGCACATCCACTGATTCTGATAGCACATCCACAGCTCAGCAGTCTCAGGCTAAAATGAACGAGCTGGACGAAAAATCAGGTACCACTATTGAAGGTACTGTTGAAGACACTGTTAATAGTAAGAATAAAGAGCAGGTTTAAGCAATTCACAGCCCCCTCTTTGACACTCTTTACAAAATACCAGTAAGGGTTGACGAGTTTTGGAGTTTAAGCCGGGATTTAACTTTATAATGACCCCGAATTACGCCTCTTAATGTCTTAAGAACCGTCGCCTCTCATGAACTTTTTAATTTAGGTAGCATTATTTAGGTATGTTCGATATTGGCTTTTGGGAACTTTCCCTGATTGGAATTGTTGCACTGTTGGTGATTGGTCCCGAGCGCCTGCCGGCAGTTGCCCGAACCGTTGGAAAATGGGTTGGCAAAGCTAACCGTTTTGTTGCCAACGTGAAAGATGATATTAGCAAAGAACTTAAGGACGAGGATCTCAAGCGTATTCTGGTAGAACAGCAAAAACTGGCTGATGAATACAAACAAGCCGCCAATTCCATGAAATCATCTGTACAGTCTGGCACTGAATCACTCCGTGAGAGTGTCCACATGGATGATCTTCTGGTCATTGATGAGCCTGAATCCAGTGATACAAGTGGTCAAAAAGAGCAACACAAGCCCGCTGCAGAGCCGCAGTCTGATTCCCGAAATAACACATCAGAGCAGCACGACACTGTTTCCGATACCCGGACCAATACAACAAAATCCTGACCAGCAATCATTTAGCCCAACTTATTAGGACAACAACAGG